>QKCC01000189.1 GCA_003245835.1 Spirochaetales bacterium
GAAGATAGCTGCCGGGAAGAAATCCGGACAGGCAGCCGCAGTACTTTCACCGGGCTGCTCGTCGTTTGGAATGTTTAAAAATGAATTCGACCGCGGTGATCAGTTTCGGGAGCTTGTCCGCTCTTTATAACAGATGTCTGCAAATCGCTATCGCTCGATCAGATACCGAGCGATTTGTCTATAACAGCCCTGGTAACCGACAGAACTTCCGCAGTTTCGACCCTGACCATCCTTAAAAAGAGTTCATAACTGTCGGGCCCGGAGAACAGACTTCCGATTATTAGTGTATCTGCGTTCAGCAGCTCGCCTAACCTGCTGACAGAAGCCTCGTCCGTAACTCCTGTATTCTGCAGTTTAAGCTCTTCCAGAATCTGGCTGATGTCTTTCCGTTCGGTAAGATTCAGGTCGGCATTTTTCGACACACTCAGCAGCAGATGCTCATAAAAATACTCCGCTGCGGCTGAATCAGCATCATCTGCGCTGAACGGAAGAACGGCAAAAAGATTGTCTTCTGAAAATTTCATGGTTGAATAATCGACAAGCTGTTCAACAGCCTGGGTAAACAGCTTATCGAGTGTTTCCGAAGCCTGCTCGGCATCTATTTTATCGGCTTCGAACCATCCGTCTTCCTCGTAATCAGGGGTATCAGTCAGGTAGGACAGTTCTTCACGGGTAAACCGGATGATGATGGACTCCAGCTTGTCCGAACTCCAGTTTGAACCGGTATGATGGCTGACACTGCCCTGCGCACCTCCGGCGGATTCCCCCGTTTCGTCGCCGTATGTCAGGAAGATATAGCGGGCGGATGTATACTGAGCTATCTGACGAAGCACATATTCCCCCTGAAGATCGAGACCGCCCGTTCCTATACTGAAAATCTTTATCCCCTTCTCTCTTGCATCACGGACAGCCTCCTCACAGCTGTAATCAGTCAGGTAATCGAGGTGCGGCGGCGCATCGGTAATCACATAAGCCAGTTTAACAGCTTCCCGATTCCACTGAATGGTGTTCACAAGCTCGCCAAGGGCTGCGACAAGGTCTTCGGGAGTATCACCGCCTCCGGAAGCATAGACCTGGTCAAGCGCAGTCCTGAATGCAATTATATCGGATGTGAGCGGTATTACATTTGTAACATATTCATCATCTTCGTCTTTATAAAGCACCATACCGAAGCGCAGATCCGCAGCTACGGACATCTCGGTAAGGTTCATATGTATAATATTTATCGTATTCTTCAGACGGCTGATTTCTTCACCCATGCTGCCTGTTGTATCCATCACAAAGACAATATCGAGCGGAATTCTTGCCGGAAGGACCCGCGGCTGCTGAGCGGCTATTTCTACAGTCCGAAGCCCGTTTCTGGAGAGCTCCATTCTTTTTGTGAAGCCGGGAAGACCGCTGCCGCCGTCTATTTCGAGTGAGATTTTCCTGGCGCTTCGATTACCCCGAAACAGATCTGCCGGGTTTATCTGAAATGTTCCGTCGGCAAGCGTAATTCCGACCGTACTGTAACCGGATGCCGATGCGCGAACAACAGCGCCCTGGACCGGCAGTCCGGCAGAATCTTTCAGACTTATCATAATCCGATCTTCCACGTTCAAATCAAGCGGAGTAACCATATCCCTGTATTCGTTCAGGAAATTTACAAAATATCCATATTGCCGGTTATCATCTGAATAACCTGCAGTCAGTCCGGATCTCGAAGGAGCGCCTGAACCGCCTCTGGCAGACGGCGGAGCAATAGCTGAAACGGCCCCGTCAGCAGCTTCCGCTTCTGCAAAGATCCGTTCGGGGAGTCCCGACGGCGGTTCCGCCATGCCGGCTGATGCCGATTTACCGGAAGATGTTTTTTCATCCGCCGCCGGCATCTTTTCGATCCGGCCGGTATCGATGATTTCTTTCTTTTCTTCACCGGTGGACGGACCGGCAGGAACTTTATCAGAAAGCTCTTTTCCGGACGAAGCGCAGCCCGCAATAATTGATATGATAATTAAAATAATTAATAGTTCTAATCTTTTCATCTTTAATCCTCACTGCATTTTATTACGCCGGAGAATTAAAAAGGTAACAGCTTTTTAATGGATTTTCATTGTTTTTTACGTGAAAAAACCAGAATCAGAACCTGAGCGGCAAGCCCGGCGAAGATAACAGCGGCACTGAAGATGAACGCGGCATATATAGAAAAATACTGGTACAGGTAGCCGCCGCCTATGGACCCGGTGATTACCCCGAATGTAAGGAAAATCTCGAACAAGGCCATCCGTCTGCCGCGATCCAGGGCCCCGGCAGACCCGTGAAAGATTCCGTTGGAATATGCCATTGAAAACAGAAATCCGTAAAGAATAAACAGCACATAAAATCCTGGAATCGTTTTTATAAAGAGCAGCAGAATCATCGCCGAAACAGAAATCACCTGTACGGCAATCATCACCTTCCGGTTAAAATGCCAGAATATTAGCCGTCCGGTAATGAAGAATCCTACCGCTGTTGTAATTCCCCTGACGAATAGGATATTCCCTGCGGCGCTTTCGCCGAACCCGAGATTGTCACGGATGAACAGAGGAAAGATGTTATTCGTCAGCCCGAGTACTATATATGTCGAGAAGACACCAATCCAGCCGATGAAACGAAGCACCGTCCCCCTGCCGTCATTAATCAATTCGCTGTCGTCTTTCTTCTGTTCGAGACCTGCCTCATGATTGACGGCACCGCCTGCGGCAGGCTTTGTGTGGCTCGGAAAGCTGCGCATATCACGAATAAAAACGAGCCCGACACCAATAAGGAGCGCCGCTGCAGACAGCACGGCGATATCAACATAAAACGGCAGCAGGAGACCCTTTTCGATGAGGAAACCGCCAAGAAGCGGCCCCAATAAAGCTCCCGCAGACCAGGATATATTGAATTTTGAGATAGCACTGCTCAGATCACGCGTGCCAAGATTGTACGAAAACCATCCCATCAGCTGCGGCCAGTAAAAAGCCGGAGACAGCGAAAAAAGAAAATAAAATACCAGAACAGCTGCCGCCGATTTGGACGATATAATCATAATTATTGATAAAATCGATATAAACAGTGCAAGCACCATTGAAAGCGGCGGAACTATTCTATTCTGGATCGGTCGCAGCCCGAGCAGACCTGTTACATAACCGCAGGCGCCGACGGCGAAAAACCATCCGATTGTTGAAGCTTCGATACCGATTGCGTCTTTAAGAAAAAATATTACTGAGAAATTAATCAGAGTAAGGTTAAGATTCATCAGGAATGCTGTCGGGAAAAGAATTACAGTACGTTTCATATTCTTCTATTTTCTTTTTCTGAATTTCTTATAATAGAAGTTGCGCCCTTTTTCAAGCCCGCTGAATGCAGTATATGCCGTTTTTTTATACGGATAGTCCCAGCAGCCCGGACGATGCAGGATCATCCCGCCGAAACCGGTTTTGAACCGGTAAAGACCGTGCATAGGATGGTCCGGATCATCAGCAGGAGGTATGCCGAAAAAATCATAGCTCAGGCAGCCGGCGGAAAGTGCTGCCCTCACAGCCTCCCACTGGAGCAGATACGTCGGCATGAGGTTCCTGTTATTATTGGATGAAGCCCCGTACATGTAGGTCGCCCTCCGGTCTTTTCCAGGCTGTCCCTGATAGCTGACAATGATGCCGGCTTCCACGACGCCGTCTATAACCGCTTCGAGCAGATGCAGTTCGGGAGCTCCGCCGTCTTCAGCCGCCTGCCTTTCAGCTGCAAGCGAAAAAATCCTCTCATAATAGGCAGACTCGTGCAGCGCAATCCGGTCTCGCTCGGCGGTGACCCGGTAAAGTTCGTACCAGTTTTCAAGGGCTTCGGCACCGGCAAACCTTACCTCTACACCCTTTTTTGCAGCGAGCCGTATATTATATCGCGTCTTGGATTTCATTCCCGACAGGATATCTTCTTCTGTTTTGCCGGACAGGTCGAGCAATACAGTACTTGGAGGCTGAATATCCATCATCGATTTTTTAAAACGCGATGAAGGGACTGAACCTCCGGCACTGCTTTTCTCAGAACTGACAGACGGCGACAGCGCTTTTTCAGGGTACCCGTTCTGTTCCCCGGACAATGCCGGCGAAGACAGCCCCCACGGAGGATCGAATCGGATGAACATGCAGCTTGCAGGGAGTTGATTTTTCAACGCTTCAGCCACCGAGGCTGCCGCGTTCCAGTACCGGTCCAGACAGCCCTCAGCGGAATCCGGAAGCATCGGACCATGCGGCACATAAGCCAGCGACTGCCCCGCCCCGAGTTCCCTGACAAGAACAAGCAAAGGCTGATCTGTACAGAGCTCCGGGTATGAAAACCTGAAAGCGAAAGGCTTCCAGCCGAATTCGGCCTTCAGCATACCCCAGAAACCGGACTGCAGAAGATTATTGCTGCTGCCGAGAGCGGACAGCTCAACGGCTTCTATTTTTAATCCCGACATAGCCGGTTATCAGCCTACTTCGGCGTTCAGAACGTTCTTTGTTTCGAGCAGGCTGCCGCCGGCGCCTATAGGGGTATTGCCGACCCTGACGCTGCCGTTTTCAGTTTTCATCGGTACGGCGAAAAACCTGTCTGCTTTTATCTGCGTGCACTCAGGAAGAGCGGCAGGATTGTCGCCCTCAAGGTGTATCCTTGTTCCGGGAACCATACCGTCGGCAAAGATCACTTCACAGGTCTCACCGCCGTCGCGTGTCGCGCCCTCGGCCGCAAGAAGCATACCGAAACTTTTCACGCCGCGGAAATTAGCGGGCTTAAGATTGGAAACCACTATCAGGGTATGTCCCTTCAGCTGATCTTCAGTGTAGTACGGAACAATACTGGAAACGATCTGCCTTTTTTCGGCAGTACCGTCGTCAAGCTGCAGAATATAAAGCTTGTCCGCTTCGGGATGACGCTCTACCTCAACTATCTTTGCAACCCTGAGGTCTATATTAGCCCTGAACACCTGTTCGGGAGTCTGTTCACTCTCAACCGTTACGGCAGCTGCTTCAGTTTTCTTTTTTGCGTCAGCCTCACGCTCCTTCTGGCTGCCGGCAAAACGGGCGCGGAAGGATTCTATTTCATCATCTTCGAGCTTCGAGAACAGCAGGCTCGGCTGACCGATTTTGTTCAGATCATCGCGTCTGCCGAGGCTGTTCCAGCTCATATCGGGGCCGCCGAGAAAGCCGGCAATCTTTTCGGATGTTCCCGGCAGGTAAGGCGCAATCAGAATGCCGAGGTCTCTTACGAGGTAGACAAGCTCATGTAAAAGAACACCTGCGGCTTCCCTGTCTTCCTTTATGACGCGCCAGGGTTCACCGCTCTGGAATGCCTTGTTGCCCATATCGGCAAGCTCGAAGGTCTTCCTGATACCGTCACGCAGGTCAGCCCATTCAAGGTGCTCAGTAATTTCCGCTATCTTTTCTCTTGCTGCCGAGGTAAAATCGCTGGTTTCCGCTGATGAAGCAGGCCCGGGCACAACGCCGTCGAACTGCTTGTTCAGAAACGTAAGTGTTCTGTTAACCAGGTTGCCGAGGTTGCCGATAAGCTCGGAATTGACCTTCTCCTGAAAATCCTTCCATGTAAACTGAACGTCAGCCTTTTCGGGACGGTTATAATAGATATAAAAACGCCATACATCCGCAGGTATGCCCGTGTCGCGCGCGTCCGTTCCGAAAACCCCGATGCCCTTGCTCTTTGAGAATTTGCCGTCTTCATAATTGAGGTATTCTGATGACGACATGTGAAAAAGCTTGGTCCAGTTTTCCCCGGAACCAAGAAGCGAAGACGGGAAAATTACCGTATGAAACGGGATATTGTCCTTTCCGATAAACTGAAACAGGTCCACTTCATCAGGATTCATCCACCAGTCTTTCCATTTATCGGTGTGGGTTGCCGTGATCGAGATATACCCGATCGGAGCATCAAACCAGACGTAAAAAACCTTGTCGCGGTAGCCGTCTTTCGGAACGGGAATTCCCCATTTGAGGTCGCGGGTTATACACCTTTCATGCAGCCCGTCACGGATCCAGCTCTTCGTCATCTGTACGGCATTATTCGCCCAGCGGCCGAGTTCGGAGGTCTCGTTCATCCAGCTTTCCAGCAGCGGAAGAATTCCGGGAAGATCTATATAAAGATGGTCTGTGTCTTTTTCGTGCGGGGTATTTCCACAGGTCCCGCAGCGCGGTGATTCAAGATCGGCAGGATCAAGCAGCTTACCGCAGTTCTCGCACTGGTCGCCGCGCGCTTCTGCGTAACCGCAGTGCGGACAGGTGCCGAGTACATACCGGTCGGCAAGGAAGCGGTCGCAGCTGTCGCAGAAAAGCTGCGTATCGGTCTTTTCCTTTATATAGCCAGCTTCATCAAGCGTGGTAAAAATGTGCTGAACAATTTCTGTCTGCTCGGGGGTCGAAGTCCTTCCCCACTTATCAAAAGCTATATTGAACCATTCGTATATGTCGGTGTGTATGGCGTGGTAGCGGTCGCACAATTCGCGGGGACTTACCCCTTCTTCCAAAGCCCTGGTTTCTGTTGCCGTGCCGTATTCATCAGTTCCGCAGACGTACATAGTCTCATAGCCGCGCAGCCTGCAGAAGCGGGCGAATACATCGGCGGACAGTACCTGAATAAGGTTGCCGAGATGCGGAATATTATTTACATATGGTAATGCTGATGTAATTAGTCTCTTCTTCATGGAGGCATTTTAGCTTTTCAGGTGGTTTTGGTCAACGAGAGCGGATTTCACATGGTTCCGCTGTGTGAAAAAACAGCCCCGAAAACGAGGCTGCTAATGTACAATATTTCTTTTAGTAGGAGAGTTCCTGCTCGAACAGGGTTTTAACTTTATCAAGCCCTTTCTTTGAATCTGCAACCGTCCAGACTTCCCTGGTCAGCCGGGCTGACGAATCAAATTCCCTGACAATATTGAAGTTCATCTCCCGGTTATTTGCAAATCGCTCAACAACCTGAACCCCGTCCTGTACAAGCTTGTCGGCCTTTACATCCCATTTAAATACAAATGTCGTCTCAAGGTTTTCCGGGGTAGAGCGCCCTGCAAACATCCGTAACAGAGGCTCGACAGTACGATTATATCCTTCGGCAAACTTTTCTCTTGAGTAGTAGAATTTCTGAAGAAGAATATTGTCATACCCTGAAGTCAGAACGCTGTCCTTGTCAAAACCCGAGTAGTAGTCGAATGATTCTTCTGATTTTACAAATTCCCGGTCTACCCTGAACGGGACATCAAAATTGCCGAGGTCCATTGTCCATTTCGAAGTGTCCGGTTCCAGAAGGAGGAAATTGTACACTTCGCTGTAAAAAACAGGTATTGATGTGTAACGGGGAATATAACCTTTATGGTCTACGGGAAGCAGATCATATTCAACTTCGAGATAAACCACACCGTTAATTGCAGCAGACTTGGGAAGGATTTTCCCGCCGATCTTCTGATAGGTAATTTCAAATTCATCAAATTTCCCGCCATCGTCAAAATACTGGGTCTGAATCTGCTTGATAATGTTGCCGTCCTCATCATATACAAATTCATCATCAAAGGTTTTAAGCATTTCATCGCTGAGATATGACGTCTTTTTTGTCTGTTTGACGGATTTAACTCCCTCGGACGAAAAACCGACATAACTCGGACCAGCCTTGTAATTGATACTTGTACATCCGGCCGCCATGAAAGCAACGACAGCAATTACCGGAATCATAATTTTCTTTAACTGCATTTATAGCTCCTTATTAAATCCGGAATACGGGTTCCGGGTAATTACCACATTAAAAACTTTTTATCAAGCTGTATTTCAACCCTCTGCTTCGGTTCGCTGCCTACTTCGTAAAATTCGAGCTTTTCACGGTATCCCGGTGCAGACACACGTATCCGCAGAATGCTTCCTGCGGGAGCCTTAAATAGAACAGGCATACTGTCCATTTCATCGTTATTGATATTGATAGCCGCATTATCCGGCACGGCAACAATCTCTATTTCAGGATTTGTATCAACCGGGGCTTGAAGTATTGCTCTGACTTCAGTAGAAGATTCGCCGTCCCATGGGCCGATTTTTTCCTTATAGGTTACAAAGCCTTCCTTCTCAACAGTCAGCTGATACTCCCTGCTGTATAATTCAAGATTAATTGGAGTTTTCCCCCTGTAATCACCGTCAATAAACACCCATGCCTGCTCCGGTTCGCTGTAAATTGATATTTCAGATTTACCGGAATCGCGGCCTATCATCGACACAAGATTAGCTGCAGGTATTGCGAGGTTAAAATTATATCCGGGAATAATAGAAGTAATTACTCCGATCACCCGGCCGTTGCTGTTCAGTACGGGTCCGCCGGAATTACCGGGAGCTGCGGTTGCGCTGAGATCAAGCATTCTTCCGGTACCGTCAATATCCTGAAAAGCCTGAATGTAACCAGGAGTTGTTTTAAAATTCTTCCCGAACGGATAGCCGATAATCAGGATCTCTTCCATAAGCACCGGTTCTGGGTCAGCGGCAATCGACAGAAGCCCCGGAGGATCGCCGTCCAGTTTCAGCAGGCAGAGGTCCTGTTTCCGATCGATAACATCAATTTCCAGCGGATATTTCTTACCACCGCCATCGGGAAACAGGAATTCGGCGGTGAGCCTGAAAGCGATGTTGTGTTCCGCGTCGGCGGCAACATGAGCATTGGTCACCATCCGCAGCACCCCCGGCCCGGTTTCTATCATAAAACCGGTTCCGCTGCTGATAACAGCACCCTTGCCGTCATACAATGAGATTCTCGCTACTGCGGAACCGTAATTTTTCACGATTGAAGCCCAGTCAACGGCCTGAACGGAAAAAACCGCGATAACTGATAACAGAGATAAAATAACTGCTTTCTTTTTCAAAACTAAACTCTTTCTCTTGGATTACAATTGGGTCTATACTGCTTTTTAACCAATTTTTTTCTTTAAATAATTATTACATTATCAATTATGTGTGTCAATACAGCCCGATTTGCAAATTATTACTGCCCCCCCGGTCCAGACATTCAAGTTTTTTCCTTGACTCGACACCTGTTCGTGAGTAACCTCTAATAAAGAGGAACTGCATTTATTTTGCATAACCATACACAGGAGGAAATATGTCAGAAAGAAATGTCGGTCCCGGCAGGCCGAATATCAGATTCAGACCGCGTGTGATAGCGATCATTCTGATAGTCGTAATTGTACTTGCCGGTATACTGAGCAGTCTTTATATGGTTGACCAGACAGAACAGTCGGTAATTCTGCTGTTCGGAAAATATAACCGTATCACCGGCCCAGGGCTTCATACAAAACTTCCGTTCGGAATAGAAAAGAACTACAATGTTCCGACGCAGATCATCCAGACAATGCCTTTCGGGTTCAGGACCCAGCAGGCGGGAGTTTCGACAATATATGATAAGGCCGACTATCCGGAAGAATCTGTAATGCTGACCGGAGATTTGAATATCGTCGATGTTGAGTGGGTAATCCAGTACAGGATTGTAGACCCTTTTAGATGGCTTTTCATGGTCGAGAACAGGGAAAAAACAATAAGGGACATTTCACAGTCTGTAATCAACATGCTCGTAGGAGACCGCGCCATTCTGAGCGTAATGGGCTCGGAGCGTACAATGATCTCGGTTGAATCGCAGAAGCTTATGAACGAGATATTCGATAATTACGGATTAGGCATCACAGTCACAACAGTTCAGCTGAAAAATATTGTTCCGCCGGTCGGAGAGGTTCAGGACGCTTACGAAGACGTCAACATGGCTATTCAGGACATGGAAAAGCTGATAAACGAAGGCAAGGAATCATATAACAATGAAATTCCGCTTGCACAGGGCCAGGCTGCCCAGATGATACAGGTCGCCGAAGGATACGCTACCGAGCGTGTGAACCAGGCGAAAGGTAACGTCGCACGTTTTAATTCCGTGCTTGCCGAATATGAGAAGAACAAGTCCGTAACCCGGTCACGTCTGTATATCGAGATGATAGAGGATGTTTTCGGGAAAGATGAAGGAACTGATATTATTGACAAAAACCTTCAGAACTTTCTTCCGCTGAAGAATCTTGGAGGGGGTGCCCAGTGAACAAGCTGATACGTAATGTTGTAATCGTACTGGTAATTGTAATTATCCTTTTCGCGGCAGGACCGTTCTTCGTACTCAACGAAGGAGAACAGTCGGTAATAACCCGGTTCGGAGCAATCACCGACTCAGTCACCGATGCAGGTATTAAATTCAAAGTGCCGTTTGTTGACACTGTTGTCAAATATCCGAAGAAAATACTTTCATGGGACGGTGACGCGCAGAGGATTCCGACTGCCGAGAACCAGTTCATCTGGGTTGATGCTACGGCACGCTGGAGAATCGCTGATCCTGTTAAGTTCTACGAATCGGTAACCACGCTTGAACAGGCCTACGCAAGAATGGATGACGTTATTGACTCTTCAGTAAGAACTGTTATTGCCGAGAACCAGTTGAGGGAAGCAGTTAGAAACTCGAACATGATCAATGACACAGATACAGAGATTAAAATCAACGTTGAAGATGAAGAGAGTATGAAAGCACTCCGAAACCTGACTGTGACACAAACCAAGGAAGAGCCGATCAATAAGGGACGTGAGGAACTCTCGGATGAGATGTATGCGAGCGCAAAGATAATTGTACCTCAGTACGGAATTGAACTGATAGATATAATAATCAGGCAGATCCGCTACTCGGACGATTTGACCCAGTCCGTATACAACAGGATGATTAAGGAAAGAAACCAGGTAGCTCAGGCATACCGTTCATACGGTGAAGGACAGAAGGCTGAATGGCTGGGTAAACTCGACAACGACAAGCGCTCGATCCTTTCAGAAGCTTATGAAAAATCAGAAAGCGTCAAGGGTAAAGCGGATGCCGAGGCAACCAAGATTTACTCAGAGTCCTACCAGGCAGATCCGGAGTTCTTCGAATTCTGGAGATCAATCGAATCATACAGGAAGATTATGCCCAAGTTCGATAAAACGCTTTCTACCGATATGGAATACTTTAATTACCTGTACAGGCAGGACGGCAGATAGACCATGTCCGGAGTTACCCCTCCGGATATAATATATATAAAGCCTTCGGGATTTCGAACTGAAACCCCGGGGGCTTTTTTAATATCCCCTGTCAAAATCGACAATATTCTGCAATGGCCGCTTATCCATATAATTTTTCAGATTATCGAAAATAACCGAGAACACTCTGTCCCTGTAGGAGTCGGACAGGAAGGAATTATGAGGCGTTATTATTACGTTATCAAAATCCCATAGAGGGCTGTCGGCGGGAAGAGGCTCCTGTTCAAAAACATCGAGGGCTGCTCCGCGAAAATAACCCTTCTGCAGAAAACTCACAAGTGCGGCCTCATCGATGACCGCCCCCCGCGATACATTTATCAGTGTTACGCCTTTTTTCATCATCGTGAATGTCTTTTCGTTCAGGATATGCCGTGTGCCGGCTGTGTCCGGCAGAGTCGAAATTACTACATCGCACTCAGGAAGAAACTTTTCAAGATCGTTTATCGAATAACATTCCGGAAACATCGGTACAGACCGCCCGTCAGTATTCATTCCTATCAGTCTGACCCCGAACGGCTGCAGCCTTTCGGCTGCGTTCCTCGCAATATTGCCGGTCCCGAGGAATCCCGCAACCTTGCCGGAAAGCTCAAGGATATTTTTATCAACTATCCACTGCCGGCTTTGTTTCCGTTCATGCACAGTTGCTGAGTTCTTGTAGATAAACATCAGCATCGCTACAATCCACTCGCTTATAGGCACAGCCGTTGC
>QKCC01000117.1 GCA_003245835.1 Spirochaetales bacterium
GTGCAGCCGGCCGAGTATGGTGACGGCAATCAGGATGCCTGCAAGGATGATGTACCGCAGGAGTCTGGTTCTAAGGTTATTTTGCATATATGGACTTTAATATATAACTTTGCTGATGTCAAATATTATTGATATAATATAAGTCTGCATTATGGCTGTACCATAATTACAAATACACTTGCGAACCTCGATAGCAGCGAACAGAGCCGGCTATACCAGATCGGCTGTTTCGGCTGAACTTACAGTCATGAGGTCCTGCGGCGCTATATTGATTTGAAGCCCGCGGACGCCGGCGCTTACGTAAATTCTATCGTAGAGCATGCAGCTTTCGTCGATGTAGGTCGGGTACTGCTTTTTCATTCCGACAGGCGAACAGCCGCCCCTTATGTATCCGGTCAGCTGCAGTATTTCCTTGACGTGGATCATCTCGACCTTTTTGTGTCCTGATACAGCCGCCGCTTTTTTAAGGTCAAGGACACATTCTCCGGGGATTACGCAAACGAAGATGTCGCCGGTACCGCTTCTTAGAACGAGGGTCTTGAATATTGTATCGATATCGAGTCCGCACTTTTCCGCTACGGATACGGCGCTCAGATCCTGTTCGTCTACCTCGTATTCCTTCAGTGAAAAACTGATTTCGAGGCTTTCGAGGATTCTGACTGCATTGGTTTTAGTCACAGATATATTCTATAGTTTAACCCGGAAAATGTCTTATATGCTGAATATTAAATTCGTAAGAATTATGCAGTTCATGATATAATCTGCTGTCCGGATCAATGTACTGAGGGGCGATTAACTCAGCGGGAGAGTGCTACCTTCACACGGTAGAAGTCAGCAGTTCAAATCTGCTATCGCCCACGAAAAAGGGCTGCCCTTTCGGACAGCCCTGAATTAAGCCTTCAGCGAACCTTGTTGAAGGTTCCTCTTTTCATCATTATCATTGTTATTCTCCTCCCTGGATTTTTTTTCCGTTCAGTCTATGCCGTCATTTTTTCGCCGATTGCGATCAGCCGTATTCCGATTCTGTACCTGAGTTTCTTCGCGCTGTATCCGACAGCGGCGCGTCTCATCTGCTCGGTTTCGGCTGCGGCTTTCATGGCCGCTTTTGCACGCCTGATAGATTCTGCTTCATTGAGTCGGTCCCGATGAAGCCCTGCAGCAGTTCTGTAGTCATAACCGTCTGCGTACATTTTTCTCTCCTCCGTTTTATGTGGCAGTCCGCTTTTCACGGACAGGGCAAAAAGAAAGCCGTAAACTTGATACAAGCTCAGCTTGTCGTTTACGGCTTTGACTGGTTGGATTGCTCTTCCTCTGAGAGCAATAAAAAAGCCGCAATTCCTGGGAACTGCGGCAATCATGCAATTTAATATAATGATTACGACAGATCCCTTTCTTTGACATATACGTCTGATGTCATGCAGTAGCTTATAAATCTAACCATAGGTATCTGTCTCCTTTCGTAAAAATTATAGGTTATAATAGCCGGGTTTTATTGAACTTGTCAACAGCTAATCGTGAAAAAATAATGGAAACATAAGAAATAAATATTTTACATGAGGTAAAAGTTAATAATCAGTATTAAAATTACTCTTTACATCAGTTTTTAGTATATATAGAAAATGTTCTATTCATGTTTTTCATGATTTTCTGTTTTTCTGCATATATTCATGCTCCCGGCGCACTTCGCTGATCAAATCCTTTACGATCCATTCGCGGTTTGTCTCTGTTCCCATTGCGAAGGCTGTATCGCCGGGGGCGGCAATTGCGGCTTTTACCGCCCGCATTATTGTCACGGTCTCATCCTGTGAGAAACCGTTTATAAAGATAACCTTGTCTTCCATGCCTGTCAGTATAGCATTAATTAATTTTTTTTAATTTTTTAATTATTGATTTTAATGAACCGGTCTCTTAGAATCATTATATGGCTATACAGGACAAAAAGTTTCTCAATACTGTTTTTGCTGCTTTTTTTACCCTTGCATTCGTGCTGCTTTATTTTGTTCAGCTTGATAACTATCTTCTGTTTCACACAATTGTAGAAATATTCAGTGTTGTGATCGCATTCAGCGTTTATATAATAGTCTGGAACGGAAAAAGTTATATAAGGAATAACTACCTGCTTCTGCTTGGAATAGCCTATCTTTTTATAGGTTTTCTTGACTTGCTTCATACCTTCGGTTATAAGGGGATGAGCATTTTCCGCGGCTACGATTTTTATGCGAACCAGCTGTGGATAGCCGCAAGGGGCCTCGAAGCCGGCTCGATGTTTGCCGGCGTATTTCTGATACGCAGAAAAAAGATGGTCTCAATAGGCCTTCTGTTTGTTATATATACGGCAATCACGGTGTTTTTTATTTACTCAATCTTTTTCTCCGATATTTTTCCGGTATGTTTTATCGAAGGCGTCGGCCAGACTCCGTTCAAGATTGGTTCAGAGATATTGATCAATATTGTACTTATTGCGGCGCTGGTTCTGGTTGTTTCAAACCGCGGCCGTTTTACCCACGATACATTCCGCTGTATAGTTTTATCAATAATATTCACAATCATTGCCGAGCTTGCGTTTACTGTTTACATTGATAATTACGGCCTGTCGAATATGATTGGCCATTACTGTAAAATTATCTCGTTTTACTTCATCTACAGGGGGCTTGTCCGTATAAATATAATCGAGCCTTATGACACTATATTCAGTGAACTTACGATTCAGAAGGAAGAGCTTAGAAAGGCTGATGAGATGAAAACGAGGCTCTTCAGGATTATTTCACATGATCTGCGAAGCCCTCTTGCGGGGGTTGCGGGAATGGCTGATGCTCTATACACCGCGTATGGAAGGCTGCCGGATCAAAAGATTCTGCAGCATATCGTTGATTTGAGAGAATCCGCGAACAATACCGCCGCTATGGTCGAAAACCTGATGGACTGGGCCCAGCTTGAGGCTGACGGGGTGCAGGTGGAAAAGATCAGGCATAATCTGGCTGAGGTTGTTGAGGAATCTGTCAGCCCCCTGGAATCGTCCTTCCGGCTTAAAAACGTTAAACTCGATATTCAGTCGGACGCAGAGGTGATGATTAGTACCGACAAGCCGAAGCTTTTAATAATACTAAGGAATATTCTTTCAAACGCATTGAAATATTCGGCCAAGGGTACTTCGGTTGAACTATCTGCCGGGATAAGGGACGGGGTTCCGGTTGTCGTCATTACTGATCACGGAACAGGTATGGATTTTTCTCCGGAACTGCTGGTAAACCCTGTAAATGAATCGAAGATCGGAACTGATTCCGAAAAGGGATCGGGGCTCGGGCTTTATATGATCAACAAGTATACCGAAGAGATCGGCGGAAGGGTTGCTTTTGAGAGTTCTCCGGGGCAGGGTACGCGGGTAACGGTAACCTTACCCGGCAGCGCGGAATAGTTGTAAAAGAAAAGGACGGGACTCATGTCGAACCCCGTCCCCTGATTGTAAAGTAAAATACTCTCTACAAAGCCTTTTTATACGCTTCGATAAATTTAGGCTCGATTCCGAGTTCTTCAAGTTTTGCTGCCGTCGGCCGGCCCCTTTCGTCCCATCCCCGGTAGGCGTAGTATTCATCCATTGCCTTGTCGAAGGCCTCTTTTGTGTATGCCTTGTCTTTGGGCGGTCCTTCCTTCAGAATTTCCTTGTGAAAGCGGTCCGGGAGCCTGTCTTCCTTGCGGTCAAAACCGGCCATAATATTAAACATTCTCTGAAGGTTGAATATACGCTCTCCGGTTTTATAGACCCTGTCGGCCGGCCATACTCCGCCGTAGGTCTTCTCGAACAGCCCGCCGAGTGTTTCATCGTTTATAGGCCAGAAGTCGCAGACTCCCATGGAAAATTTCGCGAACTGTGAGTTCTGCATGTCGGCAACCAGTTTGCCTTTGCCTTCAAACGTAAACGGATCGAGCGTGCCCCAGGCCTCTACCGCTATCGGGTATGATGACATATGGCATCCACCGCGCGGGGCTGTAACATATGCGAGGCCCATTGACCAGGAGCCCCTCGGGTCGTAGCCGGGAAGTTCGAGGCCCTTAACCTGTATTGCGAATTCTTCTCCTCCGTATTTCTTTGAAAGGGCCCTTGAACCCATGGCTGCCTCGGCGCCGATGCCTTCCTTGCGGGCAATCCTGTTCACCATTTCGATAACGGCCTCGGCTTCTCCGAACCGGATGCCGAAATCGTGGATGCCCTTCTCGGTGGCTTCCATCATATAGGCTATGGTTCCGCCGGTTGAGATTGTATCAAGCCCGAGATCGTCGCAGACCGAGTTGAACTCGATTATCTTCGCCCGCTCGCCTATGCCGAGCGAGGATCCGCCGATCGCTATGGTTTCATATTCAGGTCCTTCGACCGATGAAGTACCGTCCACAACATAGTTTCCGCACGCTATTCCGCATGAAAAACAGCCCTTCTTGTTTTTACGTACGTCCTTGAAGGCCTGGCCGTTTATCTTTTTCGAATCCTTGAATCTTCCCTGCTGAAAGTTATGTGTCGGCAGCAGGCCTGAATTCTGGCTGTAGTCGATAAGGCATGTCGTTCCGAGATCGTAGATTTCGTTCTCTTCGGATGTGACTTCATCCCTTTCAGTTACTTCTTTTGTGTATTTCAGGAGCGCCTGAATATCGCTTGCGCGGACATCGAGTTTACCCCTGATGACTATGGCCTTAAGGTTCTTGCTGCCCATAACAGCTGCCATTCCGCCGCGTCCGAGCTGCCGGTATTTTTCGGAAGAAACACATGAGAACGGTATCAGGTTCTCGCCTGCCGGGCCGATAGCAAGGATTTTCAGATCGCTGTCGCCGATTGTCTCTTTTAATTTTGTGTCGACATCAAAGGTCCCGAGCCCTTTCAGGAATGATGCGTCCCTTATCTCGACCTTTTTGTCGGTTATATACAGGTAAGAGAGCGAGGCGGCTTTTCCGCGTATGTCTACCGCATCGAAACCAGCATACTTCAGTTCTGCCCCGGTATGTCCGCCTACCGAACCGTCGGAGATTGTGCCTGACAGCGGAGATTTTGTGGTCATAGCCAGCTTTGCAGAGCAGGCGACTATGGTTCCTCCCATGATCGAGGCGGTAAGAACAACCTTGTTGGCTTCCGAAAAGGGTTCCACACCCGGATCAGTATCTTCCATGAAGATTCTTGTCCCGAGACCCTTCTGCCCGGTATAAAGATCGACCCATTCGGTCGGGGTGTCGTATTTTTCTATTGAGGCTGAGCTGAGATCAACCTTGAGTATTTTTCCCATTAAACTGGTCATGCTGAAGCCCCCTTGCGCTCTTTAAGTGATATTACGCCTTTCGGGCACCATTCGATGCACTTGGGCTGTCCTTCGCAGAGATCGCAGATAACTGATTTCTTTTCATTGAGAAAAATTACAGAGGTCGGACAGTTCCTGACGCAGGTGCCGCATCCTATACACTTTTCCGGATCAACAATCATCCATTTTCCGTTATTGCTGATGGCCTCCTGCGGACACACTTTCTCGCATTTTTTACACATTATGCAGCTTTTTGATGCAATTTTTATTCCGTCGTCGTGATACTCGTGGATCATTTTGAGTCTTGCTTTCTCCGGGTTGAAAACTTCATAATGGCCCGAAGAGCATGCCAGCTGGCAGAGCTTGCAGCCTGTACATTTTGAAAGATCGAATTTTAAAGGCATGGTTCCTCCTGGTTTTTTGCCCGCAGCGTGCGGGTCAGTGAGCAGGTTTTATACTTATGTTCAAAAACCTTCAAACAGCCGACATATCTGCATGCATCAGCTGTTCTCTCCTTCTCAAGAATGGAAGGCAGTATCGTTTCCAACTCTGCCCGGAGGCCGGTTGCCGTAGATTTTGATTCTTTAGGTCTGCCCGGCTCGGAGTGATTACATTATAAATCATCTTCCATCCAATTCAATTCAATATTTCGGTTTTTAGCAAGATATCATCGATAAGACAGAACCGTACTATAGCTTTATGTGGTATTGTATTATAGAGTGGATTCATGATTATGGTTAATGGCAAACCGCTGGATTGGAGACCGGAACTGACATTCGGAGAGATCCTCAGGTCTATAGGTTATACCATCAGCAATCCCAGGGTGATAATTAAAGTAAACGGCAGGAATGTACCAAAATCAGAGCGGGACGGGTTTGCAATACCGGATTCCGCCGAGATCGAAATTATAAACACACTCTGCGGGGGCTGAACCCTTAATATGAAAGACCAAAAACAATATTCTCATAAGTAACGGATAAAACTGTATATGTTAATTAAAAATAGAACTCTGACCGCCGATATAATGATCCTGATTTCAGCGCTTTTATGGGGCGGCGAATACGTCGTTGTAAAAGATGCACTCGATTTCATGCCGCCGAACTGGATAAACGCGCTGAGGTTTATTCTGGCCTCAATTATCATGGTGCCGATATTCTTCCGGCAAATTCGCAGTATTTCAAAAGATGAGATTCGGGCAGGTCTTCTTCTGGGTACTTTCCTTTTCGGCGGCTTCTGCCTTCAGACGGTCGGAATTCAGTACACTACCGCGGGCAAGTCCGGGTTTCTTACATCGACCTATGTTGTAATGATCCCTTTTATAACCTGGAGACTAAAGCGAAAATTTCCGGGGATTAAGGCTATTCTGAGTGCTCTGATATGTACCGCCGGGTTTGCGCTGCTTTCACTTGAAGGCGGGTTGAAATTCAATTCAGGTGATGTAATGACGATTGGAGCCGCCGTCTGCTTCAGCGGAAGCATTCTCAGTTTCGAATACTATTCAAGAAAATTTGAACCTATTAATCTTACCTTCGTCGAGATGGCTGTCGGGGGGCTCCTTTCGCTTGCTCTGGCCGCTGCGACTGAAAAGTTCCCTGTGGATGTCAGCCCCGGACGGGTTGAAATTTTCCAGCTGCTGTACCTTGTAATCCTCGGCTCCCTGGCCTGTCACATTCTGTCCAATTTTGCTATGAGATGGTCCGAGGCGGCCCACGCCGCAATACTCTGGTCCCTGGAGTCGGTATTTGCGATGGTCTTCGGAATCATTTTCCTTCACGAGGCAATCACAGGAAGGTCGATCGGCGGGTTTATCCTTATACTGTTCGCTGTTCTGCTCACAGAACTCGGCGGCCGCCCGGCTGATTGAAAACTAATTTGTACCAAAATACCGCTGACGAACATGCTGTGATTCGCAATTCGGCATTAACGATCAGCTGCAGCTTGCAGGCACCGGTGCTTTGAAAAAATCCACTTTGCACTATTTTCATTTGCACCAAAAAACCTCCGCCCAAATGGGCAGGGATGTGAATTATGGCTGCAATTGGATGCATTTGTTACACTTATGGGCAGCGAAGTCGGCGAAAAAAATCATTCTTTTTTTTCAAATCGCCAAATACCGCTGACGAACATGCTGTGATTCGCAATTCGGCATTAACGATCAGCTGCAGCTTGCAGGAACCGGTGCTTTGAAAAAATTTGAGGTCTTCCGACCTTTTTTCAGGGTGCTGGTTTCTGCAAGCTATAGGTAAGCGATTATTTTTGCCGAATTGTGAATTGCTGTAGTGTTCAACAATAGTTGATAAGATCCATCCTTTATAATAATATTCTCTCATGCAGAGAATAGGTTTTTTAGGCGCCGGAAATATGGCCTTTGCTATTGCCGGTGCGATTTCGGATAAAATAGAAGATGTTGTTATCGTCCCCTTCGATATAGATCAGCAGCGGATCGGGCTGTTCAAGGCAAGCTTTGCAAATGTTGAGCCTGCGGCAGTCCCGGAAGAACTTGCATCCGGCTGTGATGTCATTTTTCTTGCGGTCAAACCGCAGATGATGGAGCAGGCAGCGGCACCGCTTGCCGGTTTCAAAGGGCTGGCGATTTCGATCGCGGCCGGGCTGAAAACAGGCTTTTTTGAGAGTCTTATGCCCGAAGCGAGGATTATCAGGGTAATGCCGAACACCCCGTCGCTCGTCGGCGAGATGGCTGCAGGCTACTGCGCGGGCAGGACTGTTACCGCCGAAGATCTTGAAACTGCCGGAAAGCTGCTCGGCGCCGCAGGTACTGCCGTAAAGGTTGACGAGGGTCTCATTGATGCGGTAACAGGTGTTTCCGGTTCCGGACCCGCCTATTTTGCCCGGATAGCCGAGGCATTTATAGATGCTGGAGTGGCCGTCGGCCTCGAACCCGGGCTTGCCAGGGCGCTTGCGCTGCAGACAATGAAGGGAACTGCCGCGCTGCTGCAGCAGAAGGACATGACACCTGAAGAGCTGGTCAAAATGGTAAGTTCACCCAACGGCACAACAGTTGCCGGAAGGGAGGTTCTTGAAGCCTCGGATTACAGGGACATAATTAACAGGACTGTGGCACGCACGGTAGAACGAAGCAGGGAGCTGGGCAAATGACCTTGATTGAGAAGACCGAACAACTTAAAAAATCCTCGTACAGGCTCGCAGCTGCCGGTGAGGATCTTAGGAACAGGGTGCTGCTTGATACAGCCGCTTCGCTCAGGAAAAACGCGGACCGGATTATAACAGAAAATAAAAAGGACCTCGATGCGGCTGAAAAAGCCGACCTTAACCAGGCACTCGTAAAAAGGCTCGCGATATCTGAGCCAAAGCTTGAGCAGATGGCGCTTGGCCTCGAGTCGCTGGCGGCACTGCCCGATCCGCTCGGCAGAACGACCCTGCACCGCGAGCTTGACGACGGCCTTGTTCTTAACCGCCGGAGTGTTCCGATCGGGCTTATCGGCGTTATTTTCGAATCACGGCCTGACGCGCTTGTGCAGATTGCCGGGCTCTGCGTGAAGAGCGGGAACTCGGTAATTCTGAAAGGCGGTTCCGAGGCCCTTAACTCAAACAGGATCCTGTCCGAAATAATCATCGAAGCAGCCGAGGCTGTTTCGGATGTGTTTAAAGATACAATAATGCTCGTCGAAAGCCGTGAAGACATAGGCAGACTGCTCGAAATGGACCAGTACATCGACCTGATGATTCCGCGCGGTTCGAACGAGCTGGTCAGGCATATAATGGACAATACGAAAATCCCTGTTATGGGGCATTCGGACGGAATCTGCCACATGTATGTCGATGAGGCTTTTAACCTTGAACAGAGTCTTGATTTAATACGTGACGCAAAATGCCAGTACCCGGCTG
Organism: Spirochaetales bacterium; assembly: GCA_003245835.1. Classification (GTDB taxonomy): domain Bacteria; phylum Spirochaetota; class Spirochaetia; order UBA9216; family UBA9216; genus Thalassospirochaeta. Next base: position 9,147 of record QKCC01000117.1, read on the forward strand.
TCTGCAATGCAATTGAGACACTCCTGGTGCATGAAAAGGCTGCGGACAGAATAGTGCCGCTGCTGCCTGGAAAGATGCCCGAAGTCATACTTCTTGGTGACGAAGGCGTAAGGAGACTGATCGACGTAGAGTCTGCGTCGGAAGAAGACTGGGACACTGAGTACAATGACTACATTCTGTCGGTCAAGATTATCGGCAGCCTTGAAGAGGCTGTTGATTTTATCAACCTTCACGGCAGCCACCATACCGACTGTATTCTTACGACAGACGATAAAAAAGCGGACTACTTTATGACGAATGTGGATTCAAGCTCCGTTATGAGAAACTGTTCAACCCGCTTTGCCGACGGTTTCAGATACGGCTTCGGTGCAGAGGTCGGTATTGCTACCGGTAAAATCCATTCACGCGGGCCTGTGGGGCTCGAAGGTTTGACAATCTATAAGTACTTTCTTTCCGGCGACGGGCATACAGTCAAACCCTATGCCGACGGTGAAAAAGAATTTACACACAGGGATCTTTAATGAAACTACTTGTTAAAATAGGTTCGGCGCTTATCAGCCGCGACCATCGTATAGATCACAGCTGGCTCAAAATCAAGGTTGACGAGATATCCTCGCTCTACCGTGAGGGAGTTCAGCCGATAATCGTCAGTTCAGGCGCGGTTGCCGCCGGTATGGAGCTGCGCAGCATGCGGCACAGGCCTTCAGATACAGTTAGTCTTCAGATGCTGTCCGGAATGGGGCAGATCAGGCTCAGCAAGTATTACAAGGATCTGTTCAAGGAAAAGTATATTTTTACCGCCCAGCTTCTTCTGACGCATCATAATTTTGACAATGAATCGGAGGTCGCTACTGTTACCGAGATTATCAACCGCTGTCTTGATGAAGGTGTCGTTCCGATTATCAATGAAAATGACATGGTCAACAAGGAAGAGTTTGATTCTGAAGGGACTTTCACCGACAACGATATTCTCGCTGCGTTTGTTGCGTCATCAGTAAAAGTGGATAAGGCCCTGATACTGACCAATGTTGACGGTCTTTATAATTCCAACCCGCACAAGAAAGATGCAGGCGGAAGTCCTGAGCTTATCAGAAGGGTAGATAAGATTGACGAAAGTATTGTCGCAATGGCTGCGAGCGGCAAGAGTGACCTCGGCCTGGGCGGTATGCGTTCGAAAATAAGAGCGGCTGAAATGATTACATCAGCGGGAATTGAAACAATTGTCGCAAACGGAAATTACTCTATCATCGATATTCTTGAAAACAAGGTTCCGTCAACAGTTTTTAGTGTATAATAGGGTCAGGCTTCAAAAAACCGCAGTTTTTTGAAGTCAGCCTAAAGATTTTCCGGGAGTAATCTTATGAGTAAATCTGTATTCTGTCTAATCATTATGCTGTTTTTGCCGGTATTGATCTTTGCCGCGGGACAGGGTGAATCCGGAGCAGTTCCTCCGTCGGTTGAAGGCGTGGTCGAATACTTCGACGGTGATGTCACTGTGGACGGGGTTCCCGCTGATTTCGGGACCAGTGTTCCATATGGAGCGGTGGTGAAAACCGGTGCGGATGCCTACTGTGAAATTGTGTTCAACAGTAAAAACATTTTCAGAATTACAGAATCCACTGTTGTCGAGATCAAATTATCAGTTAAGAACCCTGAAATTACAGTTGAACAGGGAGCCGTTGCAGCGCTGTTCGATAAACTCGATGCGTTCACCGGAGGTAATCCGTTCAATATAAAAACCCGGACCGCGGTCGCAAGCGTCAGGGGTACCGCATTTTTTATAAAAGTGGAGAGCCCCGAGTCAACCTATGTATGCATATGCAACGGAAAGATTGATGTAGCAGAGCCTGACGGTAAAAGACCCGCCGTGTACAGTTCGGGACATCACAAAGCTGTTTATTACAGAACTGTCGACGGTCGGACAGAGGTGACCAAAGCGCCGATGCTCTACCATTCTGATGAAGAGATGGAAGCAATCGCCGCGCACATTGATGAAAGGATCGACTGGTATTACTGATTAGGAATGAAATATAAAGGAATAATTCTCGATTTTAACGGTACCCTTGTCTGGGATACCCCGCTGCATAAAAAGGCATGGCTGGACTTCAGCCGGGAACTTGGTTCCGGAATTACTGAAAAGCAGTACTACAATGATGTTCACGGTAAAGCGACCAGGGACATACTCAGGTATATTACCGGCCGTGATATGGGCAAAGACGAACTGAACCGGCTGACTGAACATAAAGAAGAGCTATATAGAAAGGCTTGCCTTGATAACCCCGAAATATACTGTTTTGCCCCCGGGGTCGAGGACTTCCTTGATTACCTTGCCGCGAATAATATTCCGCGGACCATTGCCACCGCTTCGGAAAAACCGAACGTTGATTTCTTCATTGAAACCCTTAACCTTGAGCGATGGTTCAATACTGATCTTTTTGTATATGACGACGGTTTTCTTGCCATAAAACCTGAACCGGACGTCTACCTCAAGGCTTCGGATAAACTCGGATTCAATCCTTCTGGGCTTGTTGTTGTAGAAGATACATACTACGGAGCCCTGGCTGCAATAAGGGCGGGTGCCGGTCATCTGATAATAACCGGCCCCGCAGAGGATCAGCATGATGAACTTGACGGTATGGAGGGGGTCCGGCAGTTCAT
>QKCC01000131.1 GCA_003245835.1 Spirochaetales bacterium
TTCATAGGTACCGCGTCGCCGAGCGTCCAGCTTGCCCCGTAACCGAATTCAAGCGGGAGTGAAAAATGTTCAGCAAAAACAAACTCGGTACCGATTCCGATTCCGGGATAAATGCTGACGGAATTTGAAGCCGCACCGAAGCTTCCGCCTATGTTTGCAGCCAAAAACAGGTAGAAATTACCTTCAAACCAGTTTTCGATCGCGAAATTGTCGAACATGTACTGTCCCTCGATACCGATATTAGCATCCGCGTAAGAGCCTCCGTTGTACATGAACCCGCCCGATACAGCCATTCCGAATTCGGAAAACCAATGCTGCCAGCTGAGGCCCTGTCCTGCGGCGTTTCCGTAAAAGCCGCCTGCGGCATTGGGGTACTTTGAGAAAACACTTGCTTCGTCAGCAAAGACTGAAGCGCTTAAAGTCAGTAAAAACAGAACGATGGTTAACTTTTTCATACCTGTACCCCCCCCTAAAGCCTGTACCGCATGCCGGCCTGAATAATGAAACCCGCATAGTCGGGGAGTGCAGAGGTAAGTCCGCTCCAGGTTGCACCGTACCCGACCTCGAGCGGCATTGAATACCTTCCGAGAATAACCGGCTCGATACCTATGCCCAGGCCGGCCCCGATCCCGTATCCGGTCTGCGAGTCCGGTACATTAAGATAAAGCATTGAAATGAAACCGGCACCTCCGAAAAGATAGAACCCGCCGGCCAGCCAGTCGCTGAACCTGTAATTATACAGCTGATACTGGATCTGTGCCCCGATGTTGTATTGAAACGTCTGTGCCTCCGGTATGGTTTCATCATAGTAATATTCTCTTGAATAACTGAACCCCCCGGTCGTTTCGATGCCGATGCGGTCGAACCAGTGCTGCCAGCTGATTCCGCCTCCGGAAACAGTGCTGATGAATCCGCCGAATGCATCAGGGTATTTTTCAAACACGCTTTTATCCTCTGCAGAAAGGCCTGCAGTGAGGGTAAAACAGAAAATCACAAAGATTAATAATTTTTTCTGCATCTTTTCCATGATTAAATATGAATGTATTCCTGTTTTTTGTTTTTTTCAATAAATTCCGGATGAAACCTGATCAATCGCTGAGTTCCGGAAAAAGCTCCAGATTCGGTTCCTCGCCGGTTTCCTTAACAGGTTCGTTAACAAGCAGCTCGATTTTACGTTCCACTTTCATCAGGTCCTTTTCGAGGCCTTTTGCGAGTTTGACACCCTCTTCAAAGAGTCTGAGTGATTCATCGAGGTCTCCGCCGTTTTTGATGACTGTATTTATTTCTTCGAGCCTGTTCAGTCTTTCTTCAAAGTTCTTCATTCGTGTTCTCCATGAATATTATGCCCCGGCTGCCGTCATGAAACCTTACATCAGCCGTACTGTCCGGATGCGCGTCTGCGGCTGAGCGTATGGTTTTTCCGGTCGCTTTGTCAGTAATAATTGTATAACCGCGTTCGAGTATTGCCTGAGGCGATACTGCAAGCAGTTCCCGCAGAGCCGAATCAAGCCTGTACCGCTGTTCCCTGATTCTGTCGGTAAAACAGCTGAGCAGTTCCTCTTTTAGATCATCGAATCTTGCAAGAACGGGCTGAATAAGGATGAAAAAGCTCTCTTCCATATTCGTCCCGCTGTAGCGTGACGACAGCAGTTTCACCCTTTCGGTCTGCTGCCGGATTTCCCTGACGAGTGATTCATAAAGCCGTGCGACATGTGTGATCTGCTCTTCCCGGCCGGCACTGACTATCTCGGCTGCAGCTGACGGGGTAGGTGCCGAAATGTCCGCGGCAAAGTCCGAAAGCGAGGTGTCTATCTCATGGCCGACCGCGGATATGACCGGTGTTCTGCATTCGGCTATTGCCCTGACTACAGCCTCGTCCGAAAACGGCAGCAGGTCTTCAAGCGACCCCCCTCCGCGGCCTACAATAATGACTTCGCCAAGGCCGAATTCGTCGGCACGGCGTATCTGCTCGGCTATTTTTGCAGCGGCAGTGTCGCCCTGAACGGGAGCGGGGACTATAACTATATTGAGTCCGGGGTTGCGTCTGCCGGTAACTCTCAGGATGTCTTTTACCGCGGCACCAGTCGGCGAGGTAACAACAGCTACCTGCGACGGAAAGAACGGGAGTTTCTTTTTTTTATCGGAATCGAACAGGCCTTCGGCTGCAAGCCGCTTTTTCCGTTCTTCAAGCATGGCAAGGATTTCTCCTTCGCCAGCCTTTTCTATACTGTCGCAGATAATCTGGTATGAACCGCGGAGCGCGTAGACTGAAATGTTTCCGGAGACGTTTACGAGCATACCGTCAGCAGGGGTGAACCCGAGACTTTTCTGTCTGCCCTTGAACATTACCGCGCTGATCATCGCGTTTTTGTCTTTAAGGGTGAAATACAGGTGCCCGGTGCTCGACGGTCTGCAGTTCGAAATTTCACCGCTGATTCTTATTCCGCAGAAACCTTCCTCGAGAGTGTCCTTGATTAATGCTGTTATCTCAGAAACTGAAAAAAGTTTATCACCGAAACCGAACATACAGGTAATGAGAATACACTTTCCTTAGATTGTCAGCAAGTCCGAATGCAGTTATAATTGGTGGTAATAAGCTCTATGGAACATGTCGATAATGGATCTATGAAAAACCTTGTAATCCTCAATGCGTATAATATTACGGAATATGCCTGGAAAGAACTCTATGACGGAAAAAACTCGGTGGAATACACCGTGGAAGCAGCGGCTATGATGCCTGACGCGGCTGAAAAGGCTGTTGTTGCATCCTTAACCGGCGAACTGCCTGCTGTTTTTACCGGCTATAGGCAGTTATGTCCCGATTCAGATACACCGGCTGATTTAATCAGGGCAATGATAGCGGGGTCGGAGGGGTTTGATAATATCATATATTTCCCAGCTGACTGCCCGCTGATTGATGTTGAACTGACTGAAAAGATGTATTCCAATCACAGAAAGTATTTCTGTGAATACACATTTGCGGACGGATATCCTTCCGGAATCACTGCGGAGATTATAAAAACCTCGATTCTGCCCTCATTACTGCAGCTTGCCGAAAAAACGGGCAAGGTTCCCGACAAGGCTGAATCAATCGGCAGGTCAACAATATTCTCTTTGATCGAGAAGGATATAAACGCCTTCGAAATCGAAACCGAAATCTCTCCGGACGATCAGCGGCTGCTCAGGATAAAACTCTTTCCGGATACGAAGAGGAATTTTATGCAGCTGAAATCAATCTACGGTGAGATTGTTGACAGCCGGCCTGGTGAAGGCGGAAGGGCGGCTGCTATTCTGGGTACAGTCCGAAACAGCGGGGGCTTCCTCAGGTCGCTTCCTGTTTTTTTTGAATTTGAAACAACATCGGTCCATCCGCAGAATGTCAGCTATATGCCCATGAACGGGGGGATTTCAGCCCCGGGCAGCCCCGAGATTTCTGTCGAAGATTTCAGTGCCGCTCTCGATAAAATAAAAGCTTTTTCGGATGACGCTGTTATCAGCCTTTCAATCCGCAATGAACCCTCCGTTCACAGCAGCCCGGCGGCGCTGGCCGAAGCTGTGCTTTCGCGGCCCGGGTTTCAGCTGCTGATTGAGACCTCCGGAACAGGTTGGAACCGCGAACAGCTTAAACAGCTGCTCGGTCTTGATCAGTCGCGCATAACCTGGATTATAGATCTGGACGCGCTCGACAGCAGCCTCTATGAAAAGCTCCGCGGAAAAGGTTATAAGGAAGCTTATGATTTTTCAGAATTCCTGTATTCCGAAGGCCTTTCCAATGTCTGGGTTCAGGCTGTAAGGATGAAAGACAATGAAGCGGATAACGAGCTTTTTTACAAATATTGGAAAGAGAAGACAAATAATGTTATTATACAGAAATATGACTGGTGCTGCGGCCGCCTGGAACAGCGTAAGGTGACCGATCTGTCCCCGGTTAAGCGGCTGCCCTGCTGGCATCTCAAACGGGAGGCTGCCGTATTATCCGACGGAAGGGTTCCGCTCTGCCGGGACGACCTTGACGCAACCTTTATTTGCGGAAATATTTTCACAGAAGAAATTTCGGAAATATGGAGCAGGGGAGAAGAAATATACCGTCAGCACCTCGGGGAGGAGTATCCCGGAATTTGCAGGGATTGCGATGAATACTACACCTTTAACTATTAATAAAGTTGATTATACAGTTGTCGGAGGCCGGCGCGAACCGGAAGTGAGGCGAAACGATCCGTTTATTTCTATTGTGCTGCTCAACAGGGCCGGGCGTGTATTCAAGAGCGAGATCCTTGCGCATCTGAGTAAGCTTAATGTTTACGAAATAATCTCTATCGAAAGCAGCGGCTCGGGCTATGACGTGGAATCGCTTGCGGTAAGGTTTCCGGCAATCCGTTTTATCAGAATCCACAAGGCTGCTACCGAGGGAGAGAAAATCAATATCGGTGTAGAGGAAGCGGAATCAAAATACGTTTTTGTCATATACGACGACATGAATGCCGCTGCGGGAATCTTCTCCGAACGGCTGCTTGAACAGGTAGAAGCTTCAGACTGTCTATGCACAGTTCCGCTTATTCAGTCCCGCAGGCAGTCCACAGTTCCGAGCATTATGAGTCCGGCATTTCTTAAAAAATCGCTGAAGATTGTTCAGCTTGCGCCGTCTGTTGACGGAATGAACAGCCTGTTTCCGTTTGATTACTGCGGTATATACGACCGTGAGAGGTACAGAAAGCTGGGCGGTTACGACGGCAGGATTACCGGCCGCTGGTGGCAGAAGCTCGATTTCGGGTTCCGGGCCAATATGTGGGGTGAAAAAATCCAGTGCAAGACCTCACTGCGGATTAAATACCTCGACAGCATTCCCGAAGAATCAATAACGCCCGACAAGAGCTACCGCTTTTTTTATCTGAAAAACCTTATAGTCCGGTTTGACGGCGATTACGGAATACTTCCGAACGGGAGGTTTCTTTCCTATCATTTTAAAAGCGGCGAGAGCGTGTTTACATCGATGAAGGAATTCCGTGAGGCCCGTGAATGGGTAAAGACAAATAAATACCGCTTCAGGATGGACGCGAAGAGTATTACTGAAATTTGGGAGGCTCCCGAGAATTGAGCGGAAAGATCGGAATATTTCTTCAGGTAAGGCTCGGATCAACCCGCCTTCCCCGAAAAGCCATTCTTGAAATTGAAGGCAAAGCATTGATTACTCATGCGATGGAGTCGCTCAGCGCCGTCCCCGCAGACTGCCGTGCGCTTCTGACCGATTCTGACAGCAGTAATGCCCTTGCGCCTCTGGCTGAAGCCTGCGGGTTCAATCTTTTTACCGGTTCCGCGGATGATGTTCTGAACAGGTACGTAAGCGCGGCCCGGCTTTATAAAATCGACACAATAATCCGGGCAACCGGAGACAATCCTCTTGTGGATGCCGAAGCTGCCGGACTGATACTGAAGTCGCACCTCGAATGCGGGGCGGATTACAGCGGTTTTGATGATATGCCGCTCGGAACAGGCGTTGAGGTGCTTGAATCGACCGCGCTGATTAAGGCCGAGGATGAATCAAAAGAGGCCTATGATCACGAGCATGTCAGCCCATACCTGTATAAAAACCCGGAGATTTTTCATATTAACAGAATCAAGGCTCCGCCTGAATTCCGCTTTCCCGGCTCACTCGTAACAGTGGATACTGCAGAAGATTTTGAATATCTGAAAAAGCTGTACACCGAGCTGTACGCCGGAAGACCTCTCGGTATTAAAGATATAATCCCGTGGCTGAGAAAAAATCAGAGGGTCTGATGAGCAGGCAGGTATACAAACCGGCGGTACTGGTTATACCGTCGATAGCCGAGGGAAACGGAACAGGTCATCTCAAGCGGTGCATCAGGCTTGCCGGCGATTTGGCAGCACTCGGCATCAGGACATCGCTTCTGCTTGTCCGGACATCGCGGAAGGAAAGACTGTTCAGTCCTGAAGCGCTCGAGCCCCTTTTTCAGGACTCTTCCGCGGCCGGCTTTAATATTCTGACCGATGCTTCCGGAATTGATTTTGATCTATGCATATTCGACATGAGAAAGACCCCGGCCGACTTTTTTCACCGTTTTTCAGACCGCGCTTTCTGTATCGGAATCGACGAAGGCGGCAGGATGCGCGAGTATTTCGACTACCTGATCGATATCCTTCCGAACCTTGAAGAAATTCCGGCGAACATCAATTCTGTTAAGTTTCTGAACCTTCCCGAGAAACCTGCTCCAAGGCCGAAACCCGTGAAATTCAGCAGGATACTGATTTCATTCGGGGGAGAAGACCGTGCAGGACTTACAAAAACACTCACGGCTGCACTGATTGAAGGCGGTATTTTCAAACCTGCGGACCTCACCGCAGTCAGAGGCCCAATGTTTAAGGATTCCAATATTCCCGACGGTATCCGTGTGCTTGATTCCCCAGCTGACCTCGGCGCGATGCTTGCTGATTATGACCTGGTTTTTACGATGTTCGGCCTGACCTGTTTTGAGGCGCTGTACAGCCGTGTGCCGGTAATCCTCTTCAATCCCTCGGAATATCACCGGGCTCTGACACTGCGTGCCGGAATTCCCGAAATCGGAACAGGAGCGCCCGAAATAGCCGTGCTCGAACATCTGCTTGATTCGGAACAGGAACTGTACCCGGCTGTTGAAAAATATTCTGCTTTCAGCCCTGTGAATCCTGCCGAATATATTTCCGGGCTCAGCCCTGACGGAAGGACCTGCAGGGTGTGCGGTGCCGTCCGCGGAAGGATTATTTTCCGCACCGAAAAAAGCAGCTTTTACCGCTGCGGCAGCTGCGGAATTGTGAACATGATCAGCTTCAGTCCTGATTCTGTCGATTACGGGACAGATTATTTTTTTGAAGATTATAAAAAGCAGTATGGAAGAACGTATCTTGAAGATTTTGATAATATCAAGGCATTCGGGCTCAGGCGCTGCGGCCTCATAAATAGAAGGGTTTCCGGCGGCCGACTGCTCGACACAGGCTGCGGCTACGGTCCATTCCTTGCAGCCGCTTCAGAATCCGGTTTCGAACCCTTCGGGATCGATATCTCTGAAAATGCTGCTGCCTGGGTATCCTCCGAACTTGGTTTCCGCACTGCCGCCTGCGCGGCCGAGGACTTCAGGCCTGAAATGCTCGGTGTGGAAAAATTTGACGCGCTTACCATGTGGTATGTTATTGAACATTTCGGTAAACTTCCCGGGATACTTTCGGGAGTCAACAGGATGCTGCGTCCCGGCGGGGTTTTCGCTTTTTCTTCTCCTAATTACGACGGAGTAAGCAGGCGGCGATCATTAACCGGGTTTTTAGGTTCAAGCCCGACGGACCATTATACGGTGTGGAGCCCCAAAACCGCACGAAAGATTCTGTCTGAATACGGTTTCAGAACCTTCAGGATTTGCTGTCCGGTGATTCACCCGGAAAGGTTTTTCAGCCCCGGGAGGTATAAACGTTTCAGAGGCCCTGTGAAGAGGATTGCTGACCTGCTGGTCTCAATCGCGGGAAGGATTTTTCTGTTAGGCGACACATTCGAGATATATGCGGTAAAAAAAACTGACAATAAGGTGAATACAGGTGAAATCTGAATCAATTCTGATTCTCGGAGCCGGTCTGATGCAGATTCCGGCAATTAAGACCGCTCATAATATGGGCTACCGAGTTTACACTGCTGATGTAAATCCCGATGCCCCGGGGATTGAGTATGCCGACGGCTTCTGTAACATAGATCTGAAGGATCACCGGGGCATAGCCGATGAAGCTGTCCGGCTGCGGAAGGATGAAAATCTTGCCGCGGTTTTTACAGCCGGTACGGACTTTTCCTCAACCGTTGCCTATGCTGCGACTGCAGCGGGGCTGCCCGGGATCGATTACACAACGGCCATGACTGCAAGCAACAAGATCCTGATGCGGCGGGCATTCCGCGAGGCAGGGGTTCCCTCTCCGGAATTCTACCCGGTCCGGAATGTCGAAGAGGCTCTCGAAGCCTGCATGAACCTGGATTTTCCGGTAGTCATCAAACCCGTGGACAGCATGGGGGCCAGGGGCGTGGTTCGAATAAACCGGATTGAAGACGAATCAGGGATAATTGCAGCTGTCGAAACAGCCGTCGCTTCCTCAAGAAGCTCCGAAGCTATAGTCGAAGAGTTTATCGACGGCCCCGAATTCAGCCTCGATGCCCTTGTTTATGACGGAGAGATTACTATCTGCGGTATTGCCGACAGGCATATATACTTTCCGCCTTACTTCATTGAAATGGGGCATACAATACCTTCCTCGGCGCCTGAAGAAGTACAGGCTGCCGTAATTGATGTTTTCATACGCGGAATCAAGGCTATCGGGATTACATCCGGCGCGGCTAAAGGCGACATCAAATACTCGTACCGTAAAGGTGCAATGGTCGGAGAGATCGCAGCGAGGCTCTCAGGCGGCTTTATGTCGGGCTGGACCTTTCCGTACCAAAGCGGCATCAATTTGACGGAAGCTGCCTTGAATATCGCTGCAGGCAGAGGCCCGGGGAATCTTAAACCTCACCGCAGGTTTGTTTCAGCCGAGCGCGCCGCACTGTCAATTCCGGGAAGGGTCATTGCCGTGACGGGAATAGAAGACGCCCGCGGCGTTGAATTTGTAAAAGATGTATTTATTCATATAAAGGCGGGCGACAGCGTGGTATTTCCCGTCAATAATGTTCAGAAATGCGCTAACTGTATATCGGCGGCCTCAGACAGCGATATAGCGGCCGCCGCGGCTGAAGAAGCCGTAAGGAAGCTCGTTATCAGACTCGAGCCCGGCAATCCTCAGACTGAGGAGTTTCTTGCAGGCGGAAGTTTCCGCTGGGCACCTGATGCGTACGTACTTACAAAGGGTTCAAATATGGCATATATTGCCGAGCTTGCAGAGACCGGTGCCGGCGGCATGCTTCCTGAAATTGAGCATGAGGCGGCTGTTGACTGGCACGGAATGGGGCTTAAGCAAGCCGTTTCCAGAATAACCGAACTTAGCCAGGCAGGTCCCGAAGACATGACGGCCGGGTTCTGGAAAGCATTGCTTCGCGGAGGACTTCAGGGCGGACTATGGTACATCGACACATTTGCCGACAATAGGATTTGATGGGGCTGATGAAGAAATTTGGCTTATTTTTTATTTTTCTTCTATTCTCTGTACTTTTTGCTTCGGCTGAAGAAGGCTTTGTAGATATTCTGGATCTTTCGAAGGAATGCGGTGCCGACATCAGGGCCGATTACTGGAAGGGGATATACGAATTAAAAAAAGGCCGGACTATCGTTCGTTTTGCCGAGGGCTGTCCTTGGTACCTTCTGAATATGAATGAGCTGATTACAGGGCTTGATTCAAGGGTGACCGATGACGGGCGTTTCGAAATCGACTCCGCCTCAGCTGAAGAAGTAAAGGCATTTTTTGCGGCCAACAGCAGCGTTTTCGGCGGAATAAGATATATCGTACTCGACCCGGGGCACGGCGGAAAGGACCCCGGTGCAATCGGGTATTTTACCGAAGGCGGGGTAAAGAAAACCCTGAGGGAAAAGGATGTCGTGCTGTCAACCGCACTCGAAACGGCTAAACTTCTGAAAGCCAGGTATCCCGACAAGGAAGTACTGCTGACCAGGGGCGACGACAGGTACCTGAAGCTCGAGGAACGGACGGAAATAGCTAATTCGGTCGAACTGGCTGATAATGAATCGATGATATTCGTATCGCTTCACGCAAACGCATCGTTCAACACTGCAGCGAAGGGCTTTGAAGTCTGGTACCTGCCGCCCGAATACCGCCGGAACAACCTTGTCGATCCTGATACCGTCGGGGGTGTTGATTCGGATGTAATTCCTATTCTAAATACAATGCTTGAAGAAGAATATACAATCGAAAGCGTGATTCTTGGAGAAAAGCTGCTGACCTCATTAGATGCGCAGGTGGGCGACATCAGTGTAAACCGCGGTCCCAAGGAAGAATCCTGGTTCGTGGTTCGCAATGCCCACATGCCCTCGGTCCTTATCGAACTCGGTTTCGTTACAAATCGTGAGGAAGCTTCTCTATTATCATCAACTTCATACTTGAAGAAACTCGGCAAGGGAATCTATAATGGTATTGTTGATTTCATCAATGATTTTGAACAGACGGGGAGGACTTCCGACTGAAGATGGTGCTTAAACGGTTTTCGCTTAAATTTCTGATTTTATTGGCTCTGTTTGCAGCTTTTTTTATTGCGACCCTTGTTTTTATGAACGTCAATGCCGACAGAAGAGTAGAGAGGGTTCTCTTTTTTCCTGATGAGAACGGGCTGCAGCTTCATGGTGAGCTTAGACAGCTGCCGGAGAGGGATGATATTGCCGGTAATATCAGGCTTTATGTAAATGAGCTGATTCTTGGACCGACAAATATCGACCTGTACAGACTCTTTCCGGAAAATGTCAAACTTGAAAGTCTGCTTGTTGATGATGATATTCTTTATCTGGGATTTACTGAGAACCTGGTGACTTCGGCCGAAACTGTTCCGATGAGTTTTTCCGATATAATCACAGGAGCAGGAAAGGCAGTTGTTTTCAATTTTCCCATGATAAAGGAGGTTAAAACTGCAATAGGCGGAGAACCGGTGGTCATCCGGTAAATTTGCAATAAAAACTGTAGTAACGTTGAAAAAAAATAAAAATCGTTGACAAACGGTCTACAGTTCGTATAATTTTAATTACAAGTAATTTATTTGATAAGGAGCAATTAAATGAAACGTTTCGGAATTCTTCTATGTATAGTGCTGGTAATGGCAGCATTTCCTGTTTTTGCAGAAGAATCGGTGCTTATAGATTTTGCACAGCTTGCAGCTGATAGAGATGATGGTGAAAATGAAGCTACTTACATTGATTTCTCCGATAAAGCCGGCGCAGGTTTTACTGAAGAAGAAAAGGGATACATGACGACATCACTCTCTCTCGCAAACTGGGAGATTGAGCTCGCGTCATCATCTAAAACAGTAGTAAACAGAAGATACTCATACGTACTTCCCGCACCTGTTAAAGACGGTGCTACAAGATACGGCGGAGAAACTGTCCTCGGTGCAAGAATACATTTTCCTGATGAACCCTACAACTCATGGGCCATCGTTAAACCGCCTTTCAGTATCCCCGCATATGAAAAATCAGACGATCAGGATGCTCAGGGAACAAAGTTCGACGGCTACGGAGTAGTCAAGAACGTAGGCGTGCTCAAGAGTGTTACAGTTGACATCCTCGGCAAGAATTTCCCCAACGGTTTCGGTGTAATTCTTGAAGATCAGAACCACGAACAGCAGAATATTTTCATGGGTTACCTTGATTTCGACGGTTGGAAGACCATCACATGGAATAACCCCAACTATATCGAAGATGTTAGAGACAGGGAACTCTCCAAATCCCCGCTCTACCCGAAGGCTGCTCCCAACCTGAAACTTGCAGGTCTTGTATTCTATAAGGATGCTGCACAGGAAGGCGGAGACTTTATCACCTATGTTAAGGATATCGTTCTTACCTATGATAAGGCATTCCTTGAACTTCAGACTGATATTGACGATGAAGCTTTGTGGGGAATCCTCGGCGAGCGTGAAGAAGCAAGAAGGAATTCTGAGTACGAAAGACTTGGCAACAAGCAGGTTCTCAGATACATTGAAAAGCAGCTTATGCATGCTGAAGACAATGCTGCCGGATCGGCGCAATAATAAAGCACAAGAAACTTTCGATGTTATATATTTTTTTTGCCCTGATTTAATAAGGATTTACAAGTAGTTGTTGTTTATATTTTTATAGAGAAGTACTTTCAGAAAATTAACGGAATTGGAATTTAATTATTGCAGGCAGCAACAGCAACAGAAAGATTTTTATTTATTGCTGCTGTTACTCCCGCAGGTGTAATTTTGACCAGATCTGATGCTGAATTAAATCAGACCTGGCATCAGATCAGTTATTGATATTATCCAGGTCAAGGCTCACCCCAACCGTCGCATTAAACAGGAAGTTACCGGTCAGAGCGTCATCGAAAGTCAGCAGTTCTTTAGTGTCGGCTGCAGTATCTTCGAGCGACCCGAACGAATACAGTCCGCTCTCGAGACCTACAAAAATCGACAGGAACTCGAAAGGTGAAATACGAAAATCAGTCCCAA
>QKCC01000238.1 GCA_003245835.1 Spirochaetales bacterium
GACTTCCCGAAAAACTGATCAGCCTTGTTGAGTCGAGGATGTCTACTGCGAGCTCCTCGGTTGCAACTTCGAAAGCAAGCATGGCCCCGAATGAAGGAAGCTCATCCTTTGCCGTCTCGTGACCGGGATGGGACTCAAGCCCCGGATACCATACCTTCCGGACCTCCTTACGGCCTTCAAGGTATTTAGCCAGCTTCATGGCGTTTGAACAGGAGCGTTCCATCCTTAGAGGAAGGGTCTGGCATCCGCGCAGAAGCAGCCATGCATTGAACGGACTGATTGCTCCTCCAAGCTTTGTCAGGGAATTCCACCTCATATAATAGGTAAAATCCTCTTTAAGCAGGCCGTATTTTACAGCGATTACACCGCCTAGCACATCTGAATGGCCGCCGATAAATTTGGTAGCCGATTCGACTACAATATCAACGCCCATTTCAAGGGGACGGCTTACCCACGGAGAAGCGAAGGTATTGTCGCACATAACTATAATGTTTTTTGCGTGCGCCCATTTAACAAGCTTCTTGATTGACGGAACCTTCATCGTGGGATTAGAAATGGTCTCTACATACAGAAGTTTTGTATTTTCCTTACAGGCCGCTTCGACCTGCGACAGGTCTGAAGAATCGACAAAAGTCGTTTCAATTCCGAAATCTGTCCACCTGTGATCAAGCATTTCGTGAGTTGAAGAATATGTAGTCCAGTCGGCAATTACATGATCGCCTGCCTTTAAAAGCGCAAAGAGGACTGTTGAAATAGCAGCCATCCCGGATGCTGTTGCGAGACAGTCGTCGGCTCCCTCAAGAACCTTCATCTGGTCCTCAAACTTGTATTCACTTGGATTGCCGCAGCGGGTGTAGATATTTACATCCTTGCGTTCTCCGTCAATTACCCTTTGGTAGATAGACTTGTCGTACTCAAAATTTGACGACATGTAGATTGGAGCACTGATCGACTGGGAGTTAGGCTCTGGGGAAAAGTAGACGGCCTTACTGTCAAAAGAGAGCTTGTTTATGTCGCTTTCTTCCATTTTCATTCTGCTCATTGTAAAATACTCCTGATATAATTATGACTTTGTCATAGGGACATAGTTTTAAACTTTGAGGAAAAATTAATAAAACTTTACAGATCCCCTTGATGATATTATTATAAAGTGTTACTGCTTTTATTGTCAATCTTATGTTGTATAACTGCAGTAAGCTTGAGAGAGAAACTATGAATAATAATTCTTCAGAAAACGCACTCGCATTGATCAAAAGCAGGTTTCAAAGCCTGTCCCGTTCAGAAAAAAATGTCGCTTCGTGGCTGCTGGAAAATCCGAATGAAATTCGAACGCTGAGCATGGCTGAAATTGCGTCGATCTGCGGGGTTAGCGATACGACTGTTCTGCGCATGTGCCGGACAATAGGGTTCAACGGTTTCACCGATCTGAAAATATCTGTTCTTCAGAACATCGTAAAACCGACCCAGTTGATTCATGATGATGTAAATCCTGAAGACGACACAATGACGGTTACAAAAAAAGTATTCGCAGCTGATATTCAAAGCCTGTATGACACCATCGATATGCTCGATGCCGAAGTATTTAATCAGACGCTGAAAGCGATTAAAGATGCAAAATCAATTCTGATAGCGGGAATGGGAAGCAGTGCGCTTCTGGCCCAGCATGGGTATCAGCAGCTTAAGCGTCTTGGAATAAACTGCAGCGCCCCGGCTGATGCCCATATGCAGGTAATCGAGGCATCCATGCTGAACAGCAAAGACCTGACTATAGGAATATCCTTTTCCGGAGCTTCAAGGAACGTAATCGATGTTATTCGGACAGCAAAGGGAAGGGGCGCCGGGATTATAGCAATTACAGGAAACAGCAAATCACCCCTGGCCGAAGAAGCCGACCATGTTCTGCTGTCAGTTTCTCACGAAACAAGGACCGATACTGTAACAGGACGAATTGCGCAGATGGCGATTCTGGACGCCCTGTATGTAAATCTTTCACTTACAGACCCGGATGACACACTGGAGAAGGAACGGATCATTACCTCGTCAATTCTGCAGAAACTGAATTCGTAACAATGTGATATTGAACAAGAGACAAATAAGGAGAACAGCATGATTACCCAGATTTATACAATGCAGAGCCTTGAAGAGGCGCTCGCAATTATCGACGCAGGAGTCGATCATATCGGTATAACACCCGGAGAAAACAACCTGCCCGGTGAAGTGAGTTACCGGAACGCTTATGAAATTTTCAAGGAAGTCAAAGGAAAGGTCACAAGAATAGCGATTACAGTCAGCACCGATATTGACGAGATTGTGAGTATGGTCGAAGCGGTACAGCCCGACATTCTGCATATCTGCGGACCGTCTGAAACGATGATGCCGCCGGCCGCCCTTTATGAGCTTCGCCGGAGAATGCCCCGCGGCATTAGGATTATGCAGGCAATCAGCGTAGGTAACCGTTCTTCCATTAATCTCTGCATGAAATACCAGGATGCCGCCGACATCATCATCCTCGATACAGAGGTATCGACTATCGGCGGAATCGGCGCTTCAGGCGAAACACACGACTGGTCAATCAGCAAAGAGATAGTCGACCGCTGCAGACTGCCGGTAATCCTTGCCGGAGGGCTTTCGGCCGATAATGTGGCTGCCGCAGTCAAGGCTGTACGGCCGTGGGGAGTCGACTCGCTGTCGCATACCAATATTCCGCTCGGCGGCGGCAGGTTCAAAAAAGACATCGAAAAAATTAAACAGTTTGTCGCAAACGCGATTGCCGCCGACAATTGAGAATGCCGAAAGAAAGTAAGCTGCCCGCCAAAAAACTTATAGCCTTCGGCGACGTCAACGTTGACCTCGTAACCGAAATCCCCTCGACCCAGTCTGCCGGTGAAGTCGCCCCCCAGCCGGAGGCCTGCCTTAGCGGCGGCGGAACGATAGGAAACACTGCAACAGGCACCGCCCGGCTCGGAATAGAGACAGTCTTTGCCGGCAAGATCGGCCGCGACGGCTACGGCCGTTTTCTGCTGGACGGGTTTAAGGCCGACGGCGTGGATACTTCGTTTCTTGCAGTCGATCCTGATGAATATACGGTAATGGTCCTGGCGTTTATCGATGCTTCCGGTGACAAG
>QKCC01000192.1 GCA_003245835.1 Spirochaetales bacterium
CGGTTTGATGCTAAACGATAATATCACAACAGCGGTAGTAGTCTATGATTCTTCCAATTCACAATATACCGAAGAGGTGCAAAAAGCATTCATCAGAAACTTCAATGCAAATAATGGAAATGTTATAGATATAATAAGTTATAATGGGGTGCAGCCCCCGGATTCTATTCATTTGGCTGAACAAATCATGCAGTGCGGAAGTGAAAGTGTATTTATCATTTCCAGCGGCAATGATGCCGCCCTGATAGCCCAGCAATTATGGAAAAATAACGCAGCCGTAGCCCTGTATGGTTCACGTTGGACAAAAACGGACGAATTACTTAAAAATGGGGGGAAGGCGGTAGAAGGGATGAAGGTAGTAAGTGAATATGTAAATTCCGATGGTGTAGAATTATCCTTCGATAAAGAATACAGGCTGCGAACCGGATTTGAGCCGTCATTTGCCGCCGTATATGCATTTGAATGTGCCGGGATACTGTTTGAGGCATTAAAACAAACGCCGGAACTGCAGCCGAAACTGTTAAAGCAGAAAATTATTAATCAGAATTATGAAGGATTATATGAAAATTTCAGTATTGACAGCTACGGTGATGCATTCAGAACGGCTGCTTATTCAGTGATTACAGACGGAAAATTCTCCACATTCAAAATAGATGAATAAAAGATCTTTATACAACGAACTCGTTGCAATAATTACTGCGGTCACAATCACTTTGAGCTTATTACTGTCCCTGGTTTATTTAAAATCTTTCAGGGATTATTCATATAAAAACTTCAGCGACCAGGCAAACACAATTCTAAGCGCAATCCACAGCTTTATTGAACATTTTTTAACTGAATCAGAAATGCAATTATTATTTATCAATGGACTGATAGAAAATAATCCGGACGACAGCAAAGAACTCATCGACATGTATTTTAAATTTCCGGGTCAGCAGAAAAACTATTTAACTGAATATAAAATAATAAATTCCGAAGGTAAAATAACAGACATCTTTCCGTTTAACGAGGAAGAAATCGGCACCGATGTCTCAAGCCAGCTGTACTTCAAGGAAGGAGTGCAGGCAGGAGATATAAACTGGTCGCATGCCATATTGTCATCGAACGAATACAATCCTGTTTTGAATGTTACGATGCCTCTGCATAATGGTTTGATTGCAGCTGAAATGACTTTTTTACCTATGCTTCATGAAATTGAAAAAATTTACACCTCTGATTTCGGTAATATCGGTGTTGTAGACGCAAACGGAATGTATATTCTGCATTCAAAAATCGAACTTGTGAAAGAACGTGTTTTCTCTCCGTTCAAACTCCCCGAAAACAGTACAGACATGCATCATTCAGGATCTATTGAAATTTCCGGAAAAAAATATTTCTATGCGCTGATGCCTCTAGAAGAGATCTCGGGGAACATCGTATTTTATCAATCATTCGATTATTTCCGGCAGATAGAGAAGACTATTACGCTTAAGCTGTTGATGATAACCGTGTCAATTTTTATATTCTTTCTGGTAATCGCAATATTCGCGATAAAACTGATAACCAAACCGATAACATTGATGCAGTCCAGAATAGAATTAATAGCCAAAGGGGATTTTACAAATCAGATAATGAATCCCACATATACGGAGTTTCAGTCCCTTTTTAACAGTGTCAACACAATGTCGATAAAAATTGCGGAAGAACAGAGTTCGCTGAAGGCGGCACTGCAGACAGCCGAAGACGCAAATAACGTAAAAACCCAGTTTCTTGCCAATATGAGCCATGAGTTACGGACCCCGCTGAACGGCATATTCGGAATGGCCAGTCTGCTGCGGGGGACTGAGCTTGATGAGGCACAGAAAAAATACCTTGAATACCTTAAGACTTCAGCAGAAAACCTGTTGGGAATAATTGAAGATCTGCTGTTCATATCCCGCATTGAGTCAGGAAAACTCGCGCTCAATCCGGAACCTGTGCTGATTCGTGAGGTCTTCAACTACACCTTAAAGCAGATGGAAAACGACGCAGCCGTAAAAAATATACATTTTATATACGAGTTTGAAACTCCGGAAGAGTATATTATGCTGGATAAAATCAAAGTCAATCAGATAATCGTGAACCTGCTGACTAATGCCATAAAATTCACCATGAAAGGTTATGTAAAATTTATTGCACGTAAAGAGAATCAACTGCTGATGCTTGAAGTATTCGATACGGGAATAGGTATAGATAAAAAAAACCAGCAGAAAATTTTCCAGAGTTTCGTTCAGCTCGAAGATACATTTTCAAAAAATTACCAGGGCCTGGGGCTGGGTCTCGCTATAACCAACAATCTGGTTGAGCTTCACGGAGGGAAAATTGAGCTTCAGAGCACACCCGGGAGCGGTTCACATTTCAAAGTCATTCTCCCATATTTAACAAAATAAGGGAGAATAACTCACATTCTCGCGGGTTATTTATTCTTTCCGGGTGCCAGGTTCTTCGCATTTTTATCACCGGTTATCTTTTTTGCCTGTCCCGGAGGAATAAGTTTACCGTTGCTGTCAAATGTCACACACGACACAGTCGAAAACAGCAGAATCAGTGCTGTAAGCATAACAAGAATTTTGCCTGCTATTGAAATTCTTTTCATAACCATCACTCCTGAATTTACTATTTTACAGCAGCACTGCTGCTAAGAATATGCAGATCTATACGGTTGAGGCTTAATTCGTTTTTTTGTTCCGGATTACACACGACATGCCTTTCTCGGCGTCCTGATAGATAACGTCATCAATGCAATGGATGAATTCCATTATACAGGGGCAGATTAAGGAATACAAAACGCGGTTTCCCTCTTTACGGTCAACCAGGAGTCCGGCCTGCTTCAGCTGTGAAAGGTGTTTTGAAACCGTCGAAACATCTACACCTACAGCCTCGGTCAAATCACCTACCGATAGATCCTGCTTTGCAAGCAGAGAAACCATGAATATTCTTGTCGGGTGACCCAGGGCCTTCATAACCTTAGCCCTCGAAGCAGCCAGATCTTTTTCGTTGTCATAATCCATATGTTTAAATGTGGTTAAAAATTCCTGTTGCGTCAATACTTGCTTGACATTATTTGGCATATTTGCCAAATTGCCAATATAGCTTATTTGATTATTGGAGTTTTGATCATGGCTGAAAAACACATAGGATTCTTTGCCAAATATCTTTCACTCTGGGTTGCGGTATGCATCGGACTCGGAGTAGCAATCGGAGTACTGTTCCCCGGAGTCCCTGCAATGCTCGGGAAAATGGAATACGCAAAGGTTTCTATTCCGGTAGCAATATTGATCTGGCTGATGATATACCCGATGATGCTGAAGGTAGACTTCAGGAGTATTGTGAATGCCGGGAAAAAACCGAAAGGCCTCATTGTAACATTAGTCGTAAACTGGCTAATAAAGCCGTTTACAATGTTCCTGATTGCAAGCTTCTTTCTTAAAGTCGTTTTTAAAGCCTTTGTACCGGATGCCCTGGCTACCGACTATATATCAGGTGCGGTCCTTCTGGGAGCAGCCCCCTGTACCGCGATGGTTTTTGTATGGAGCTATCTTTCGGATGGGGACCCCGGATACACTGTAGTTCAGGTAGCTGTAAACGACCTGATCATTCTCTTCGCATTCGCGCCGATAGTAGCACTGCTGCTTGGAGTCAGCGATGTACATGTCCCGATGAACACGCTCTTTATGTCAGTACTGCTGTTTGTTGTAATTCCATTATCTGCCGGATTCATTACACGGACAATATTACTGAAGAAACACAGCAAAGACTGGTTTGAGAATGTATTCTGCAAAAAGTTTGACGGAATCACCGAAGCGGGACTTTTGCTTACGCTGATTATCATCTTTTCATTTCAGGGCGAAACCATACTCGCGAACCCGGTAGCTATTGCTTTGATTGCCGTTCCGCTGATTATTCAGACCTACCTGATTTTCTTTGTCGGTTTCAGCTGGTCGAAGCTCTGGAAGGTACCCTACCAGGTAGCCGCGCCGTCGGGAATGATCGGTGCATCAAACTTCTTCGAACTTGCGGTTGCCGTTGCGGTCAGCCTGTTCGGACTGTCGTCAGGGGCAACCCTTGCAACAGTTGTCGGGGTGCTTGTTGAGGTACCTGTTATGCTGAGCCTGGTAAGAATCGCACGGGCGTCCCGGAATAAATTCGCCCGATCCGAAAATATCTGAAAGAAGACCTACTCCTTAAGACGGCTGATTCTTTCCCGTCCTGAAACCTTTCCGCCGAGGGTTAGTTCATAACCCGTTAATGCATTACTGCAGGCAGCACCGGGGATGCTGTCCGCAGTATATATAAATGAAGGTTTTAAATACAAATCCAACCGCTTGAGCAGGTTTATGTTTATGTTCAGACCTGATTTCAATTCGATTTTCCGCAATGCCGCCGCCATGCTTTCATCGGAAGCCTTATAAAGGGTGCTGATAAGGTCGGCCTCTGTATTTTTGCTGACAAAGCTTGCCGTCAGCCCGCATGAAAGCCCGTATTCAAATGATATGCCGGAATCAAATTTGATCCAGAACGCACCCGGTCCGTACGGCGAGCTGAACGGAATCATTTTATTGCCGTCCTCGAGAAATACCCTGTAGATGGCCTTCTGAAACGGACCGGATTTGCTGAAATTTCCCCAAAGGTAATGTGTATAGCCGGTTTCGATCTGAAGCGAATATACCGACTTGCTGACGGCGCCCGCATAGGCGAGCCCGAGGATGAAAGCATTTATTGTAGGAATCGAAGAATCCGACATCCCCAAAACACCGTCAACATTTATATCATCGAATCCGGCCTGAAAATAAAGTTCGAAACCCGGAAAAACTGTCCAATCTATGTCTGTGAACGCCGATATATTTATGCCTCCACTGAGCCATGTGTTATGCCATACTGTAAGAGGGAAAAAATCACCCAGATACAATTGATTATCAGTTCGCGAAATAAACGTCTGCTCTGCAAGAGAGATTCTTACTGAATCAAAGGAATAACCCACCCGATGCATCGTGGTCCAGATTGAATTCTTCCCGGAAGAAAACCCGGTCCCGGTGACATCAACATCTTCGGCACATAAGCGGTTTTCAAGACTGGCTAGGTAATATTCAAGCCTGAACCCGTCCATCTGCATATCAAGTTTGATCTGATCCAAAAACGGAAGGTTCCTGTTTGCCATCAGCGACGAAAACCTCTCATTCCCGTAATGCGACGGAACCCGACCGATAATCAGCTGAATAAAGTCATTATTGAAATAGATGTACCCTTCGGAAACAATCTGGTACTCCATCGCAGCCGTATGTTCGTTTTCACCTATCAGAAAATTGTCGGACGGATTATCCGAATACTCCCTCTTTATCTGTAATTCGAGGCTGGCCCCGCCGTTTTCAAAATCTGTTACAGAACTGCCAATTTTCATAAACGGCAGTTCAGTAAGATAATCGCTGATTGTATATAATGATTCAGCCGTATCCCGGTAATAATATTCATAACCAGCCTGCCAGTCAATTTCGGCAGCGACACTCTCTCCAGCTGCAGTAATCATTTTCAAAAATGCAGCAGCTTCCGATTTCAGAGCATCCGGCAGTTCATCTTCGCTGAGAGTTTCAGCCCATTCAGCGACCGTCTTTATGCTTACCGGAAAGCTGTCCGCAGGCAGGATTTTTCCGGCTCTGATATAGAGATCTGCGATTTCAATGATTTCACTGTCTTCCGGCATGAAAAGCGCTTCAGAAAGACCTGCCGCAACAGGGAAGGTTAAGAATAATAAAACAAAAAGAACAAACCGTTTCATGATCATTCTTCATGATTTATCAATAAGGATTCTTTAATTATAAATCCTCGGATATATTTCAGTCAAATAATTTGAAAAGCCTCCAAGAAACAGGATATTAAATTTTATCGGGTTCATTTAATGCAGTGTGATATAGTTAGGATAATGACGTTTCGAAAAAATAGCATTATCCTATTTTTTGCAGTTCTAGCGCTGCTCCTCATCACTACTGCATACTCCTGCGCATTATTTTTTGACTATGATGCTTATGACTATTCGCTGAATAAGTTGAAAGTAGGAGTTGCGTTTCCTCTTGTACGAAATGAATCAGAAACAGCTAACACTGTCGCACACATTGAAGATTTAGGTTTAGACTATGTCAGGATCGGCTGCGACTGGTCCTTCAGAGAGCCGGTTGAGGATCAATTCAGCTGGAACTCAATCGATTACCGTCTGAACGCTTTCAGCAAAGCCGGAATCAAGGTGCTGCTTTCTATTGAAACACACAACTGGCCGGACTGGCTGAAAGACCTTGATGCGGAACATGATGACACCAAGACACTGCAGGAATTCAGAGAGTTTGTCACTGAATTGCTCAGGTTATACGGCACCAAAATCGAACGCATCCAGGCAGGAAATGAGTGGAACTGGGAAATTGATGAATATTTCAATGGATCAGAAGAAGCATATATCAAATACGCAAATATCCTATCTGAAGAGGTAAACCTGTTCCGTACTGAAAATAATCTCACAAAACCAACTATTGTTCTTGGCAGTTTCTCTGCACGGCATGCCCTGGCATACGATCAAAACCTGATCAGCCAGATTACGATAGAGGGAGAAGCTGTTTATCAGGACGAGTTAACCAGCTATGCCGCTCTGCCCGTTGAAGACAGGATGACTTCCCGTGTTCAGAATATCTTGTCAAATGCCTCTTATGAAATGCTTGATATTCATTTCTATGATGATTACCCTGACTGGAACACTCACCTGACAGCTTTTAGGAATGCATGCCGGGCTTCCGGCGGCGACTATAATACACCTGTCATCGTCAGCGAATTCGGGGGACCATACCCGGCGGATCTCTATTCTCAATTCGGACGTCCGTCCGAAAACCTGCTTGCTGAAAGGCTGGTAAATTATATGCACACTCTGGACTCATTAAACATTATGGAAGCATACTTTTTTAAACTGCAGCAGGGTTCTGCTGATATAGCCCATCCTGATTCCTACCTTTTAAATTTTTTAGGAGGAAAAACTCCGGCATATAACGTTATGAAAAATTTTGGAAATCAGAATTGACAAAAACCGGGGAATACCCCTCTACCTATGAGGGAATTCCAACCCGAGATAAAATCTCCGTGTACGCAGAAACGCACACGGAGTAATTATCCTATTCCTTATCGTATGTGATCTGTAACTGAGAATTCTCCTGTGAGAAGAACGAAATAGCAGCCTTCATTTTTACAGCCTGTGATTCCAGCTCATTTGAGGTAGCAGCCATTTCTTCGGCAGCTGCTGCATTGTCCTGAATCACCTGGTCAAGCTGAAGTATCGCGGCACTTATCTGCTCTACTCCTCCGAATTGCTCCCTGCTTGAAGCACTGATTTCCTGAACCATTGAGGCAGTTTTGCTTATATTGGGAACCATATCTCTGAGCATATTGCCGGCTTTCTCGGCGCTCGCCGAAGTTTTTGCAGCCAAAGAAGTTATTTCAGCTGCAGCGTCCTGGCTTCTTTTAGCCAGTTTTCCAACCTCAGCGGCGACAACAGCAAAGCCCTTGCCATGTTCACCGGCACGGGCAGCTTCTATTGCAGCATTCAGCGCCAGCATATTCGTCTGGCGGGCGATCTCATCTATCACCATAATTTTCCCGGAAATATCCTGCATGGCGGAAACAGCCTCATTTACAGCGGCTCCGCTCTCCTGTGCGATAATAACCGATTCGTTCGCAAGCTTTTCGGTTTCCGCGGCGTTTTCTGTACTGGACTGAATATTGGATTTCATCTCTTCCATAGAAGAAGAAACCTCTTCGGCGGACGAAGCCTGAATCGAGTTGCCTTCACTCACCTTCGCCGCCCCTGAATTAATCTGCAGACTTGTAGTACTGACGCTTTCGGCAGCCTCTCGTACCTCGTTGATAACTTCAGACAGCCTTGCCCGCATCGCTTCCATAGCTGTCATAACGGTTCCTATCTCATCGAGTCTGTCAACCTTGAAGACAACACCGAGGTCCCCGTCCTTCATCCTGTTTGAGGCTTCGATAGCATTTTCAAGCGGCTTGAATACACGCATGAGCGCAAACACAACTATCGCGGCGGCGGCTATTGTACCGGCTGCACCGACAATCAGGATGATCAATAGTACCGCTCCGGCTTCATTCTGGATTTCGGAATAAGACAAAGCGTTACAGATAATAAAATCATAGAGCTCGCTGCGGTAGACAGCAGTGAGTTTCTTTGCACCGCCCCATTCATACTCTACAACATCCCCGCTTTTCGAATCCAGAATCCTCTGCCCCCAATCGTAAGTCGGCAATTTGTTATCAAGTATCTGCTTCTCATCGGGATGAATAAAAATTAACCCGCTTTTTGTCGTCAGGAATGAATACCCGGCTTTACCTATGCGAATACTGCTGACTATCTCCTGCCCCATCAGCCCTATCTCAAGTGCGTAACCAAGAATTCCAATTACCCTGCCGCCGTCAATTATGGGTACAGTAATGAGCTGAACAAGCCTGCCGGAAGTCGGTGATACGGCAGGGGTAGATATAGTTTCTTTTCTGTTTAAAGCATTATCAATATTGTCTTTGTAGGAATCATTCCGGAATTTCTGGCCGACAGAAAGTCCGCCGACGCTGTCTACAAGGATCACTGAATCCGCTTCAGCACTCGAGATGAACAGGTTCTCTATATACCCGTTCGCATTATGAAAAGCATTAAAAAACCTGCTTATCCTGTCATATTCACTGTTCCTGAAGTATTCCATGTAGGAATCAGCGAAGGTTTCGGCATACCGTGTTGATTCGTTGTAATACTGCTCGAATCTTGCGCCTACCTCCGTCTGGATATTCTCCATCTGGTTCACGAATGATGCTTCTATGGATTTTTGAACAGCATTAAATGTGAATATACCTGAGATACCGACAAGACCGACGATAACGGCACATACTGCGATCGTCAGCATCATTTTTGAATTACTCCTGCGTAATTTCAATTGAGACCCCCTAATTATCTCTTTTTTGTGCCATAAATATTCTGTTTTTGCTTAACCCATGGCCCGACGGAATATGAAGTTTCATTTTATCGGTCTATTGAAAAACGCTTAAACTGAATTATTATGAAATGTATTATTAAAAACACCTACAGTTAATATTCTATGTATTCTGATCTGCCGATCAAGGGCAAAAAATAAAATTTTTGTCTTTTTAGAATTTTTTTGAACATATTAAACATAGAGCAGCACATTTAAGATAATTTCACCGCTTTAAATTGCCATTATTTGACTTCTATTAAATTTTTCATAATAATATAAGTAAGAAGATAAGGAATTAAAAGTTTTGTTGATTGAAACATAGTATTGGTAAAACATAATTTAAGAGTAAGTGTGGATTAAGCTATTTACTTTTGATCTGGATGTCTACGGTAGCGTAGAAAGGATGGATGCTATGTTGAAAAATCTGAAGCTTGGAACCAAATTAATACTTATCGGGGTCGTACTCCTCCTGCTGCCGCTTTTTGTAAGCGGGTTTCTGTCACTTAGAAAAACAAATGATGTGATCAGCAGCTTTATAAATGAACAGCTTACTGTTCGTACCCGGGAGATGTCGGCATCTCTGAATAACGTAGTTCTTAAAGAAGAGAAAATAATCAGGATGATCGCTCTCGAAGAAAATGTGATCAACGCACATGAGGGCAGTATCGACTTTAAAATCGTAAGTACAGAACTCGCAAGAATGAAAAACAGCAAAGAAGTCGGGCAAAATTATGAAGATTTCGTGACCATTGATACAAACGGTTTCGTAGTTGCTTCATCGAACCTGTCGACACTCGGACTCGATCTTACCCAAAGGGACTACTTCCAGCACTCGATGAAGGGCGAAACCTTCGTTGGCGAAGCCGCCATCAGTAAGGGGTCAGGCAACCCGATGATTCCTATTTCAACCCCGATTTACAGCCATAACGGCAAAATAATAGGAGTTGCCGCCCTGATAATGAAGCTTGATTTTGTATGGGACGTTGTTAAAGATTCAAAAATCGGCGATACCGGTTATACATATGTAACCAGGGCTGACGGAATATTTATAGCCCATCCCGATGATTCGGTAATTTTTACCACGGGCATAGCCGAACAGGCTGGAATGGAAACTATTTTTTCCCGTTTTGCGAGGGGTGAAACAGGTTATGAAAATTACACATACCAGGGGGTCGACAAAACATCAGGATTCGCCCATGTCGAGGAGACCGGATGGGGAGTTTTCCTGACTCTCCCCGACAAAGAATTCCTGGCCCCGATTGTCGCAATACGCAATACCATACTGATTGTAGGAATAGCCGCCTTTATAATTGCGTTCCTTATTTTTCTGTTCTTTTCTAGAACGATCACTGTTCCGATTAAGAAAGGTGTTGTCTTTGCCAAAGAAATAGCCGACGGCAAGTTATACACTTCAATTAACATAAACCAGAAAGACGAAATTGGAATTCTTGCGGCAACGCTCGGGGATATGCAGGAACGGCTGAAGGATGTCGTAATCGAGGTTATAAAATCATCTGTTCAGGTCAGCGAGGGCAGTTCACAGCTTGCTTCGACTTCGCAGCAGCTGTCACAGGGGGCTACCGAGCAGGCGGCGAATGCTGAAGAAATATCCGCTTCAGTGGAACAGATGGGCGCCAATATTCAGCAGAACACAGATAATGCTTCCCAGACAGAAAAGATAGCCTCACAGGCTGCGGTAGACGCGGCGAAAGGCGGGGCAGCTGTACTTGAAGCCGTAGAAGCGATGAATGAAATTGCACAGAAAATTAACATCGTTGAAGAAATAGCAAGACAGACCAATATGCTGTCACTGAACGCGGCCATAGAAGCAGCGAGGGCCGGAGAGCACGGAAAAGGCTTCGCGGTAGTTGCTGCTGAGGTGGGAAAACTTGCGGCGGTCAGCCAGAAGGCAGCCACCGAGATACTGGAACTGGCAACAACGAGTGTCAGCAAAGCCAATTCAGCCGGCGAAGTTATCAAATCAATTGTTCCCAATATTCAGCGTACATCCGACCTGGTATCGGAAATCAGCGCTTCAAGCCACGAACAGAATTCCGGGGCGGCCCAAATCAATTCGGCAATGGTTCAGCTGGACCAGGTAATTCAGCAGAATGCCGCAGCATCGGAAGAAGCCTCAGCGATGGCAGAACAGCTGACGGCCCAGGCTGAACAGCTTCATTCCATGATCAGCTATTTTAAAATCGATAAAAATGAGGCACGGCAGAAAAAGGCAGCACCGGTATCGGCACCGGTAGTGAAGAACAAACCTAAGGCCCCTGCGGCTGCAGTCCACAAACAGCCGAGACTTGAATTAAAAACTCAGCCGGCCGATTCCGACCGTAAAATTATAAAGAACCTGATTGATGATCAGGATTCCGAATTTGAAGAGTTCTGATCAATAATATCCCTGCTGCCGGGACCCTCCCCCCGGCAGCCTTTAATATAAATAAAAACGATATCCGGATTTTCTATGGTAAAATATAAGGTATTCGCTCTTTTATATCGCCGGAGAATGGAGAGTAGGCGATGTCAGCTCTCCCCTCAAACTTTGGCCGGATCTGCGACTGGAATGTGCCATTCCAATGGCTCAATACCTTTTAAAATAACAGGGAGGAAACTATGATTTCGGTTAAGGAACTTTCACACTATTACAGCAAAGACGGCAG
>QKCC01000221.1 GCA_003245835.1 Spirochaetales bacterium
CAGGAAACATGGACTTGTCTGTAGGTTATGCCATGAGTATAACCGGTGTCATCTGCGCGAAACTGGTGACAGAAATGAATGTTCCCGTTCCGGCTGTGATAACAGCCGCAATTTTAATCGGAATGGCGCTTTCGGTAGTAAATGCAATACTCAGCCAGATTTTAAAAATACCATACATCTTTGTTTCTTTCGGTACAATGGTTATTTACCAGGGTCTGGCCTATGTGATTTCAAATTCGCGATCAATCAGCGGTTTCCCCGCCGCATACAAGATAATAGGCCAGGGGAAAATATTCGGTTCAAGTGTAACAATAGCTATTGTTATTACAGCTGGTTTACTTGCACTGTTCGGATTCATCATGAATCAGACCTACTTCGGACGGCATGTATTTGCTATTGGAGGCAACAAGGATGCTGCCCGTCTGGCCGGAATCAATGTTAAAAGAATTGAATTGATTATTGGATTGTTTGCCGGAGCAATGTACGGCCTTGCCTCAATGATCCAGACTACACGTATCGGTGCTGCAACTGCTTCCACCTCAGTAGGTATTGAGTTTACAATTATCGTAGGCTTGCTGCTTGGCGGTGTATCGATTCGTGGCGGTGAGGGTAAAATTAACGGCTGTGTTGCAGGTATCCTGATAATTGCGATTCTCGGCAACGGAATGCAGCTCGCCGGTCTGAATGTATATTATCAGTATGTTGTAAAAGGGCTTATAATGTTGATCACGATTGGCATGGATACCTATCAGCATACAAAAAAGCAGAAGATCGGAAAATTGAAATAGTAAGCACAATTATTATGACCCCGGTTTTACCTGAACCAACCTGATATTGGAGAAAGGACTGATAAAATGGAGAATATAAAAGAAATTATTTCAAAGATGACTCTTGAAGAAAAAGCCGGGATGCTGTCCGGGCTGGATTTCTGGAGGACTAAACCGGTAGACAGGCTGGGAATCGCTTCAATACTGTTAAGCGACGGTCCCCACGGATTAAGAAAGCCGGCGAAACTTACAGATTATCTCAAAATACAGGAAAGCATTGAAGCTGTATGTTTTCCGGCCGGTTGTGCGCTGGCTTCATCGTTTAATAAAGAAATGATGGAAGAGCTCGGACAGGTCATAGGAAATGAATGTCAGGCTGAGGGGGTAGCTGTAATCCTGGGGCCTGCCGTTAATATTAAAAGATCCCCGCTATGCGGCAGGAATTTTGAATATTTATCTGAAGATCCTCTGGTCGCCTCAACAATGGCAGAAGCTTTTATCCGCGGTGTTCAGAGCAAAAATGTAGGTACTAGCATAAAACACTTCCTTGCGAACAACCAGGAATACCGTAGGATGACTTCCAGTTCGCAGGCGGATGAGCGGACGCTACGTGAAATTTATCTTGCTGCATTTGAAGGCGCAGTAAAAAAATCAAAACCATGGACTGTAATGTGTTCCTACAACCGGATTAACGGGGTTTATGCTGCGGAGAACCACGAATACCTTACCGAAGTTCTCAGAGGAGAGTGGGATTTCGACGGTTTTGTAGTCAGCGACTGGGGCGCTGTTAACAACAGGGTTAACGACCTTGCAGCGGGACTTGATCTTGAAATGCCTGATTCCAACGGAAAAAATGACCGGCTCGTTGTTGAAGCGGTTAAAGCAGGAATTTTGGACGAAAATATTGTAGATAGAGCTGTTGAAAGAATACTGAACATTATTAATCGATTTGAAACAAATAGAGACGAAAGCGCTGTTTTCGATCGGGATAAAGATCATGAAAAAGCAAGAGCCATTGCTGAAGAATGTATTGTACTTCTAAAAAACGATAATATCCTTCCGTTAAAAAAAGAGGCAAGAATATCTTTTGTAGGAGATTTTGCAGAGAAGCCGAGGTACCAGGGCGGAGGAAGCTCACATATCAACGCATTTAAAATTGAATCTGCCCTGCAAATGGCGGAGATCTTCGATATAACCTATGCGAGGGGCTTTGATATTGAGAAGGACTCTTATAATCAGACTCTTGCAGCAGAAGCTATCTCTGCTGCAGCCGACTCTGCAGCTGTGGTAGTGTTCGCCGGGCTTCCTGATGTGTATGAATCGGAAGGTTTTGACAGGAGTCATATGCGCCTGCCTGAATATCAGAACAGGCTGATCGAAGAATTATCAAATGTTAACCCGAATATTGTAGTTGTACTGCATAACGGATCACCGGTTGAGATGCCGTGGATAAATAAAGTTAAGGGTGTCCTTGAAACATATTTAGGCGGGCAGGCTGTAGGCGGCGCTGTTGTGCGTTGTCTTTTCGGCGATATTAACCCTTCCGGCAGGCTTGCAGAATCCTTTCCGGTTAAGCTTGAAGACAATCCTTCCTACCTTTTTTATAAGGGGGAAGGCGATATTGTTGAATACCGCGAGGGAATATTTGTCGGCTACAGGTATTATGAGAAAAAAAAGATGGATGTGCTTTTTCCGTTCGGACACGGTTTAAGCTACACCGATTTTACTTACAGCAACCTGCAGATAGATAAGAAGAATGCACATGATACCGATGAAATTACTGTGAAAGTTGATGTAACAAACACCGGTGAAATGAAGGGGAAAGAGGTTGTGCAGCTGTATGTAGCGGCAACGGACTCTAAGGTAATACGGCCTGCAAAGGAACTTAAAGGCTTCGAAAAAATTGAACTTATACCGGGAGAAACCGGGACTGTGTCTTTTACCCTTACCGGACGTGATTTTGCCTATTACAATACAGAAATCCCCAACTGGTACACGGAATCAGGCGAATATGAGATTTTGATTGGACAATCTTCACAGGATATAAAATTGAAAGAAACTCTGAATATAATATCTGCCTCAAAAATCCCTGTTAAATACACGCTGAACAGCACCCTTGGAGATATGTATGAAACTCCAGCGGGTAAGTTGATTCTTGAAGACGTAATATACAATTTTAAAAAAGCCCTGATCGGTGATGATGATAATGATGCATTCGGAGAAGCCAGTTCATTGATGTTCACCGAGATGATCCACAGTATGCCGTTAAGAAATGTTGTTTCATTCGGCGGAATCCTGGATTTCAATGATTGCGAAAAAATTCTTGAAAAGATGAATAATCAATAATAGTTCCGGAGAATCTCTATATGCTGAGCAAAAAAATACAGGATGCAGCAGCAATGCTTCATCAGGAAAAGAATAAAAACAAAGGCAAAAGAATTACCCCCGAGAGCGTTCTTGCAGATCGCAACCGAATAGACGGTATTCTCGGAAACCTTCATTTCAGCGAAAGAATTTTAATTGAAAAGATCCTGACTAATGAAATTGAAGGTGAATTCTATATCTATGACGAGAAAGATCCTGAAAAGATTTCAGATAAGGTTATGTTATTTCTTCACGGCGGAGGTTTCATGACAGGCTCGGTACTGTCAAGGCGTAAACTCTGTCAGAAAATAATGGAACATACCAAAATAGATGCATTCTCTGTTGAATACGGACAATGGCCTGAGCATGAACATCCCAGAGCGCTGAATGATTGTACTGCATCTTATAGATGGCTGCTTGAAAAAGGATATAAAAGCCGGGATATTTACGTTTTTGGAGAATCCGCCGGAGCAATGCTCACCTTCACGATGATTTTGTATCTTAAAGAACTGAATGAGAAATTACCCGGAAAAGCAGTTGCCTTTTCTCCGGTGGCCGGGCAGAAGATCGATTTATCATCACATGCTGAACTTGAGGAACGCGACCCTATGCTAAGCTATGAAAGTGTTGTGCCTTACTATAGTAATGCAGATTCATTGAATCCCTTTGTATCTCCTGCTTATGGAAATTTTGAGGGATTTCCAAAACTTGCAATTCATGTCGGAAGTGAGGAGGTTTTACTTGATGATTCTAAACTGCTTTATGAAAAATGCAGAGAAGCAGGAGTAGATGTTTCATTGAAAATATGGGACGGACTGTTCCATGTTTTCCCGTTATTTGATTGTCCGGAAACTGATGCAGCAATTTCTGAGATCGCTGATTTTTTCAGGGGATACTAAAAGGTGACCAGCCGGGAAAATAACTGCGGTTGGATCTGGATCCGTGAAAAGAATGAACACTCAGCTGAGCAGGCAAAAATTGTCATCTTCCGTAAAGTAATTAATTTGTCTGAAACCTCTGGAGACCTGAGCTTTAAAATTTCTGCTGATGCCAAATATAAACTGTACATTAACGGGAATCTTGTGAACACAGGGCCTCAGAAGAGTGATAATAAAATCTGGTATTTCGACAGAATTTATGCTTCCGCCTTTGTAAAAAAAGGCAATAATGTTTTTGTAGTAAAAGTATTTTCAGCTCCGACAAGACACAATGCAGCCAATCATTCTTTTTTCAGAACAGACACCCCGGGTTTATATCTAAAGGGTAATAAAATTTTTGCCGATTCAAGCTGGAAATACAGGACCGCCAATATTGAAATCAAAGCCGAAAACCAGCATTTTGCACCTATGCAGATATTTGAAGAAGCTGCCGGCTCCGCTGAAGACTTCGGTATGATGAATGATAATTATGATGACAGCAGCTGGAGACAGGCTTTGCCACGCAGCGAATTTGAGTTGTCGCCGGTATTAAAGCCTGATCGGCTGGCCGAAAGAACAATACCGTTTTTATTCACAGAAAAAAAGAATTTCGATTCCGTTTCTGCTCTGCACAGTTCCGTGTTCAATGATGAGGACTGGAATTCTTTTTTACATAATAATTGCAGTATAACTATTCCTGCGGACAGTACAGAAATTGTTGAGATTAGCGCAGGGGCTGAAACAACCGGATATTTGAAAATAAAAATGAGCAACGGCAGAAATACTAAAATAAGCATTTTGACATCTGAATGTTACGCCTATGAACCCGAAGGAGATTTTGGAAACTTTTCAATGCCCCGCAAGGGCGACCGCACTGACTCCGCAGGCGGAAGGCTGTACGGTTTTACAGATACCTATTTGGTAAACGGCGGAGGTACATCTGAGCGCCCCGAGGTTTATGAAACATTCTGGTTCAGAACCTTCAGATACATCCGTCTGACAATAGAAACCGCTGACCAGCCGATAACGCTAAAAGGTTTCCATTACATCAAAAACGGGTACCCGCTTGATGTAAAAACATCGGTCGAAACATCCGACGAAACATTAACCCCTGTCTGGGAAATAAGCGAACGGACCCTGCGGCTTTGCATGCATGAAACATATGAGGACTGCCCGTTTTATGAACAGCTGCAGTATGCCATGGATTCTAGAAGCCAGATACTATACACCTATGCAGTTTCTGCTGACGACAGACTGGCAAGACAGTGCATGGATGATTTCAGGCGGGCCGCAAGGCATGACGGAATGATTAATTGTTCATACCCGAATTTTGAGCCCAATGTCATACCGGGTTTTTCGATTTATTACATCGGAATGGTTTATGACCACATGATGTATTTCGGCGACAGGAATTTACTACTTGAACACATGCCGTCAATACTGGCAATACTGAATTTTTTCAGAAAAAATATCAACAGCAGCGGGCTGCTCGATAAAATAGGAGGGCCGCTTTTCGATTCTGAATTCTGGTCCTTTATTGACTGGACAAAGCAGTGGAAGGAAACTATAGGAGTCCCTCCTGCAATTAAAAATGGTCCTCTGACAATGGAAAGTCTTCTTCTTATACTTGGGCTTCAGTATTCATCAGAAATATGTTCGTATCTCGGTTACGGTGATCTTGCGGCTCAAATGAAACAGACGGCTTCTGAAATACGGACTGCAGTAAATTTATTATGCCGCGGTAAAAACGGGATGTACAAGGACGGACCGGAAGTTGAAGAATACAGCCAGCATACACAGGTGTTCGCTGTTCTGACAGATACCGTCGATATCGACTTAGGCAGAAAATTTATAGCTGAAACAATGGACCATCCCGATGAATATGCGCAGTGCTCAGTTGCAATGATGTATTATCTTTTCAGAGCACTTGAAAAATGCGGCCTTTACGAACGCACAGACGAGCTCTGGAATGTTTGGCGTGATATGATCGGTAAAAATCTGACAACATGTGAAGAAGACCCTGTCTCAAGCCGCAGCGACTGTCACGGATGGGGTGCTCTTGCACTTTTTGAACTTCCTTCCGTTGTACTTGGAGTCAGACCGGGTTCTCCGGGGTTCAGTGAATTGGAAATTAGACCTGTTCCCGGATATTTAGAATGGGCAAATGGAAAGGTAATAACGCCGAAAGGTGAAGTCTTTGTTTCATGGCAAAAAAATGATAATATCCTGACGGTAAAGGTTTCTGCACCGGACGGAGTAAAGTTAAAAAATGGAATCCCGCCCGGCTTAGCTGCTGATTTGATAATCAAATAATAGGTGCTGTCAACCTCTACCTTTTTCCTGAAAAACGCTATACATTGACTCAATGACAAATAGATTAAATGAAATATATAAAAGCAAAAAAATAATAAATTTTCTTGTTTCCATGCTGCTTTTCGGTATTGTTTCAGGCCTCTATAACGGTGTCTTCAATAACTATATTCATGATATTCTTTCGATAAACAAGCTCGAAAGAGGATGGCTTGAGCTCCCGCGTGAATTACCCGGCCTGCTCATTTTTCTGCTGCTTGCAGTTTTATACAGATTTTCAGAGATGAGGCTTATCAGGGCTGCTTTCCTTCTTGCTGCTGCAGGAATCGGCGGTTTATTCTTTTTCGGTCAATCAAGGTTTATCGCTATAATTCTGATAGTTGTTTACAGTACCGGTGAACATCTGATGATGCCGGTCAGGCAGTCCGTAGGTCTTCATCATGCGAAGGAAGGCAAGTCAGGGCTTGCGATGGGAATTCTGCGCAGCTTCGGAAATGCAGGTCAAGCTGCCGGCTATTACCTCGCTCCGCTGATAATTATACTGGCCGGAATAAAAAAAGCCGGGGATATGGACGTTCCCGCAGCTGAAGAGGTGTTTCTTAAATACAGACTTATCTTTCTTGCCGCTTTTTTCTTCCTTGCAGCTGGTTTGATTATCCTTTCGAAGATGCTTAAAACCGATGAAAAGGTCCAGAGAAAAAAGATTCTGATTAATAAGAAATACACAAGGTATTATCTTCTTGAAGTTTTTTTCGGCGCCCGTAAACAGGTTTTCATGACCTTTGCACCGTACGTTCTTATTACGGTTTACAACGCAGGTCCGGAATTGATTTCACTTTTATATGGAATCTGGTCATTATTGAATATTTTTATAGGTCCTATAATCGGCAGGTTTATAGATCGAGCCGGATACAAAAAAATACTTATTATCGATTCTGTTATTTTGATTTTCATCTGCCTGATGTACGGGTTTGCCGACAGATTATTCAGCCATAATGCTGCCTTCATTATTATCTGTATTGTTTTTGTACTTGATTCTGTGATGTTCGCCTTCGGAATGGCAAGGGATATGTATGCCCGAAGCCTTTCCGAGCACAAGGATGAACTGACTTCAACACTTTCTACCGGAATTTCCGTCAATCACCTTGTCAGTATAGTCATTGCGGTTTTCGGCGGTTATTTGTGGCAGATACTCGGAACCGAGTTTTTGTTCAGCTTTGCGGCCGTGCTTAGTTTAGGCTCGCTTGTGTTCTCAGCGCTTCTGCAGAAGCCTCCTGCTGTAATGAAAGAGTTACAATAGATTATACTATAAAACTATTCCGATTTTTTCTGAGCTTGCTCCGCAGCCGGAACATTTACCTTTTTTAAATCCTGTAACTTCAGTCTGATAACCCGTTCTGCTTATAAGCAGGTTACCGCAGTCGGGGCAGGCTGTATCGGTTAACCCGCCGTATATATTGCCTGTATATACGAAGTTAAGTTTCTGCTTAGCAGCCTCAGCCGTTTCTATAAGCGCTGAGGGTAATGTGGCCGGCACGCGGTATTTAAATGCAGGATAGTATGCTGATAAATGATATGGAATATTCCGGCCCAGTTCAGCTATAAATCCGGCTGCCGAAGAAATTTCTTTTATACTGGCATTCTTTCCGGGTATAACAAGAGTTGTAATCTCTGTATGCGTCCTCGTTACAGAGTTTTCTATAAAGTTCAGAACAGGTTTAAGCTGCCCCTTGAGTTCCATACGGTAAAAATCGTCCGAAAAACTCTTAAGATCGATATTAACCGCATCAATATATTTTAGCAGCTCAATACCCTTGTTTTCATTAATATAACCATTAGTAACCAGTACTGTTTTCAACCCTAAGGCTCTGGCTGCTTCAGCAGTTTTTATAACGTACTCAAAGTGCACAATAGGTTCGCTGTATGTAAAAGCTATTCCGAATGAACCGCTCTTTTTTGCCCTAGCAGCTATATCGGCAGGTGTGACAGGTGATAAGTCATCAGGGGATGTATTGAAATCCTTTGAGATTCTGTGGTTCT
This sequence comes from Spirochaetales bacterium, assembly GCA_003245835.1. Classification (GTDB taxonomy): domain Bacteria; phylum Spirochaetota; class Spirochaetia; order UBA9216; family UBA9216; genus Thalassospirochaeta. The sequence continues at coordinate 8,399 of QKCC01000221.1, forward strand.
GGCAGAAAGGACATGCAAGGCTGCAGCCGAAAAATCCGATCGAAAAAATACTTTTTCCGGGATGAAAATGATATAAGGGTTTCTTTTCTATAGGGTCTGCTGAAGCTGCTGATATCAGACCGTAATAGGGCAGGTTTATTCTGCCGTCCGCTGCGCTTCTTACTCCGCAAAGACCGGATTTCCCGTTTTTGATAATACAGTTGTTTGGGCAGATGCCGCACTTAACTGTCATCAGCTTTTCATTTCTACATGATTCCTGTAGGTTATAGTATCAAGAAAATCGATAAAGCAGTCTCTGTCGGATTCATCGAAATCAGTGAATCTGAAACTGATACTCTTGTTGTTTCTGACGACCCGCACTCCGACTGAACAGATATAGTCTCCGAAGCGGATGGAGCATGAATTGATTTTTGTTCCTTCCTTAATATCTGAAGAATGCTGCGGATGATCCGGTATAATTCTTATTCCGTCGAACGAAACATCCGATACAGATCCGGATATAAGCGTATAATTTTCAGGATGATTGAACAGAAATTCGATGCTGTTATTAATTTCAGCATTATATCTTCTGGCCCCGCGTGAATCGGTATGTACAAGGTAGCGCGAAAGTATATTCTCAAGCTGCGTAATTTCGTCACGGCTGTCGAAATTTTCTGATATTACTCCGTTTACAGAAAGCATCCCTGCTTTCACAGCATCATCATCGGCAAATGCATCTCCTTTAAGGATCACAAAAACGGATGAATCACGATCGAACAGCTGCCTTAACACCTGTACGAAAGGCTTCCAGTGTCGCGGAAAATCCTCAGCGTTAAAAAGAACCGCATCAGGCGCAATCTCTGAAAGATTATCCATTGCCTTGAGGGGGTTATCGTATATGATAATATCATAGCCAAGCCGGTTAAAGTGATTGAAAATTTTATCGCGTGTTTCTTCTTTTGCCGTTACAAGAAGTAGTTTCATTCCGTCCCCAGGTTCCTTACATCGTAATCATAAATATACCAGATATCATTATCTCGGTGAAGGTAATACTGATATTCTTTTATTTCGACAAAACCGGAATACTGAAATTTCTCTGTAACCTTTACCTCGGCTTCGTAATCTGTGTAGGTAGTACGCAGAATATCATACTCAAGAGGAATCATCGCTATATCCGTATCTATAGTTTCATTCAGCAGAAGATTCTTGTATTTCTCAATTTCGGTAATTCGGTCCTGCTGCGAAAGTCTGCGGTACCTTTCCGCATTGGTCTGGCTGCGCAGGTACAAACCTTCCAGATCAAGGTAGAGTAAAAACTTGTTCCACTGACTTTTCTGTCTTGCTGTCAGCATGTAGTCTATTACTTCATCAGGAGGAACCGGGTTTGCCTTGATTATCTCGCCGGTTTCATAGTCGATAAGGTCCTGAATAGCCGCTGTAGACGACGCCGGTCTGAGATTGAGCGTAAGATTATTCGAAACGATATACCTGGAGTTTTCATTTGTATAGAGTTCCGGGTAGAACCTGGCGTTCAGAATAAAAACACCTGCTTCATTCACATCGGCAAAGTCTGATAATTCAGCAGTTATGGAATAGGTTTCACCTGGAGCAAGGCTGATTTCGCGGAAGAAGACCTGTTGATTTGTACTTCTATCCATGATAAATTCTTTCGAATGATTAAGAGTTCTGTTTGTCAGCGTTTTGACATCAAATTCGTAATTGAAGCATCTTAGTTCGGAAGATTTAAATCTGAAGGTATCAGGGCTGTTATTTATGATTTCAAGTTTGATATTAACCGGTGTATCGGTATAATATATTTTTTTATCATAGTATCTAATTCGGACTTCAACCTGCTCCGAAAAAACAGGGTAAATCACGGAGAAAATAAAAACCAGTGTTAATAAACAGTATTTCTTCAAAGCAAAACTCCAACAATTTCTTATTATCATTCTCGGAATAAACCATGATAAATTTATTTTTTAATAAAATAAAGGATAATTTAAGCGAATACCCGCCGTTTCTGGAGCTTGGTAAAAGGATCGAAAACGGGCAGTTCCCGGTTGAAATCGAAGATGTGGGGGGCCTGTTCAAAGCTGCGCTTATTGCAGGGCTGTTTGATACCGGCGACAAAACAATAACCGTAATCACCTCGGATGAGCGTGAAAGCGAGGCAGTCCAGAGAGATCTTGAAGTTCTCGGTAAAGAGGTGCTTGTTTTCAACGGTTTCAATAAGCGGGCGTACAGCAGGGGAAAAATACAGAGTTCTCTGCTCGGCGACCGAATCCAGATTATGGCAGAAATGCTTGCCGGTAATAAGAAAATTATCGTTACGACGCTGCGCACCTACCTAAGCCCGCTCCCCCCGCCTGAATACATCAGTGCCCAGATATTCAGGATAAAAAAAGGCGATGACTTTGATACAAGGAAACTTGAATTAATGCTCAACCGCTTCGGGTATATGCGCGTACCCAGGGTCAGTATACATGGTGAATTCGCTCTCAGGGGCGAAGTCCTGGACATTTTTATTGCCGGCGAAGAATACCCCTTCAGGATTGTTTTCGAATTCGATGAGGTTGAGGAGATTAAAGCCTTTGATCCGTTCAGCCAGAAATCTGTCGAGAAACTCAAACAGATTGAGATTCTTCCCGTTAAAGAATTTATATGGAACGATGAGCGTATTCTCGGTCTGAAAACAAAACTGTCAGGCAGGGAATTCGGAAATACCGGTGAGGTGGAGCCGCTCCTTGAAGAGCTTACAGAGAAGCGTGAGATTGATTATGAAGAAATGATCTTTCCGCTGAGTTTCGATTACCAGGCGAAGCTTTCAGATTACTGCGGCAGTGAAGGAATAACCGTTTTCAGCGGCTTTGAAAACCTGTCCAGGCTTTACGGCCAGATAAAAAAGGAATACAACAAGCTCTACGCCGAAACAAAGATAACAGAAGAAAATACTGAAGGTGCGTTCTTCCCGCATCCGTCTGAAATATTATTTGATTTCGATGATGCAGTGGAGCAGACTCCGTACCGGATAATGATTGCCAACATCAGGGACCCGGAGAAGAAAGCCAGCAGAATCGATTTTCAGTACACCGGTCCTCGTGCATTTTTCGGGAATATCTCCTATTTCAGGGAAGAACTGAAATCGCTGCTGAACGCCGGATACAATGTAAATATATTCGCCGAATCAAATACCCAGGCAGAACGCATCAAATACCTGCTCAAAGATGTCGAAATCGATGTATACG
>QKCC01000255.1 GCA_003245835.1 Spirochaetales bacterium
GCTCCGGTTGAATCATGATACGGCAGATACATTCCGTATACACTTTTAATCGGGCTGTCCGGAGAAGGTCCCTGGTCTTCAAAATAAACCTCTTTTCCTTCAAACGCAGTTTTCAGGTATTCCATATGTTTTTCACGCAGGGGATCCGGAAGTACCTGATCGACCGGTTTGCCGATAATATCTTTTTGGGGAATATTAAAGCTTTCTGAATAGATGGAATTGACAAAGAGATACCTGAATTTCCTGTCTACAGCAGAAATAAAAACCGGCAGCGCATCAACAACTTTCTGAGCCTCTTCAATAATAATCTCAAGACCCTGCCTACGGTTTTTCATCGCCGTGATATCGAATTTCAGACCCGCATAATAGGTATTGTTTTCCGATATGAAAGGCGTAATCACTGCCCCCTCGCTGTAAACTAAGCCGTCCTTTCTTTTGTTAACAAACTCACCGTGCCACATCCTTCCTGATGTAAGCATGTCCCATAACCGCGCATAGACCTTTTTATCCGTTCCGGTGGTCTGCAGAATCCTCGGGTTCTTTCCGATAACTTCTGCGCGGCTGTAGCCCGTGGTAAGCTCAAATGCCTTGTTAACATAAATGATATTCGCGGCGCTGTCCGTAATAACTATCGGCCCTCCGAGATTATCAATTGCGTCATTCAGAATTTCCGGAGGAAATCGAAACTTTACATAATCGGTTTTCATATCAACATCCAAACATTTAAATTAATTCTCAATAAGAAACATAACCGCTGCTAACATTATATCGGATAGTAAAACACGGTAAGGGTTTTCGGCTAATTGTGATTCTGCCGTTAATCTGTTTAGCAAGTGTTATAATCAGCTGCAAGCCGAGTGTTTTGGGATTTTCCAGATTGAAATCAACCGGAAGAGGCAGACCGTTATTCGAAATTGAAATCATACCGCCGCCTTCAATGCTGCTCCGAATCTCCAGCTTCGGAAATTCGATTCGATCGGATGAAAACCCATGTTTGACTGCATTGGTTATAATTTCGTTCACGATCAGCCCGATTGAAACCGCAGTCTGGGTTGGAACATCCTGTTCAGCAAGGTCCATTACAAGGTCAATACGTTTATGGAAATTATTTGCCACATTACCTGCAATCTTCATTATGTAGGAATGCAGCGGAACCCGGTCTACCTGAACAGTCTGCTGAAGTTCCTCGTACAGGTTGGCAATTGCCGTTACCCTCGATTCAATATCGGACAGATCTGTTTCCGATTCTACAGCCTTCAGATGAATGAGTGAGCTTACCATTAAAAGATTATTTTTAACCCTGTGACTCAATTCCTTCATCAGTACCTTCTGAACGCCGACAGATTGTTCCAGTTCCTGCATGAGCTGCCGGTTATCCGTAGTATCGAAGAAAAGCGTTGCGAACATTTCCGGCTGCGGTTTGTATGCCGTTACAGAATACCAGCGCCCGAGCACCTCCGACAAACTTTCGAACTGGATTGATTTTCCGGATTCGACCACTTCTGCGTACCGCTCAATCCAGTGTCCTGGATCATTTTCAATACCCGGTATCACCTCAGTGACCCTCTTCCCTTTTATTGCATCAGGCTCCAGCCCCGTGAGTCGTCCGAAACTTTCATTCGTCTCAATAAACTCGTAATCCGTAACAGCTCCGTCCGTATTCCTTACGACACGGTGAAGGGCAAACCCCATCTCAATATTCTCAAAAAGCGCCCGGTATTTATTTTCTGATTTCAGTATAGCCTCTTCAAGACGTATCTGTTCCGTAATATCCGTATGCATACCGAAGACCCATTCCGGCCGGCCGGCCGGCCGGCCGGTTTCTGTATGTGTAATTACACTGCCCCGGGCTTCAATCCATACCCAATGCCCGTCCAGGTGCTTCATCCTTACCCTGCATTCATACAATTCTGTTTTGCCGTTAAAATGCTCTTCAAGCGCCAGGCTGGATTTTATAAAATCTTCCGGGTGAACAAACCTGCGCCAGGTCTCGAATGACAGCGGCTGCAGTTCTTCAAGTGATCGGCCTATAATTTCCGCCCATCGTTCGTTAAAAAGGGTCTCGCCGGTCTGCACATTCCATTCCCAGGTTCCGACATTCGTTCCGGTAATCACTCCCTGCAGCCTGGCAAAATTGTGTTCTTTTTCCATGTAGGATTGATGAAGCTTGTATGCCATCCGGATGGAAGCCAGCAGAATCGTATCGTTGCAGCCCTTTACTATATAACCGTATGAGGATATTTTTTCTGTGCGATCGACAATTTCCTGCTCGGTGTGTGATGAAAGAAAGATAATGGGAATACTTCTTGTCAGCAGGATTTCTTCTGCGATCGCGGTACCGTCTGCCTCTCCTTCACCCAGATCGATATCCATCAGAATGATATCTATAGGATGATCACTGTTTATTACTTTGAGGGTCGATTCTCTATTGGCTGACAAAAGAACATTATAACCGTAGCCCCGCAGCTTCTGCTGTTCCATCAGTGCAATTATCGGTTCATCCTCAACCAGTAGAATCGTGCCGGATTCAACCATAGATCTCTCCATCCTGCCAATCCCAGGCTGTACTACCATTTTAATTCTAAAGGAGAAAGAGTAGATTGCAAACAAAATAAAATAATTAATACGACGGGTACCCCTGGCGCACTGTAGTATTATTTTTTTATTTTTATAAGCGGGTAAAGAACAACAGGAACAAGAATAAGTATCAGCAGCGAATAACCCAGCCCGAGCTTATCAACCGACATTCCAAACAGCGGGGATATCACAGCGACCATCAGCGTTTTAAGCTGACTTTCACCCGACAGACCGGTAGCCATAACCGACCCCTTGATTCTATCGCTGATATACCCGAGGGTTGCGGGCCGCCGCAGATTTTCAAGAAGGTAAAAGCAGATAAAAAGGACAACCGCGGCCAGTTTTATTCCGGCAATAAGAAAAACGCCGATTCCGGCAACTGTAATTATTGCTGCTGCAAAAGTTATGTTCAGTCCGGACACATCGTTTTTAAACATTGAGTGAAAACCGGAAGCATGACTGCTCGAATAGCTGGTCAGCAGATACAGCAGAAAATAGACAAAGCCCGAGACGACAGCGACCCTCTGGTTGCCTTCGAGTGCCGCCATAACAGGCAGAGAAAGAGCAAGACTCTTCAGCACCGGCTGCACATAATCCTTTACAGCCTTGAAGACAGCATCGAAAAGGCTGGAATTGATCAATGCCCGCCGGGTCGGCGCGTCGGTAAAAAGTCCGGCGAAATCCTTGAGCGTCTGCAGTGCGGCACTCCAGCCGCGGCGCTCATCATCCGAACACTCGCCGTCGTCGCACGAAAAATCAAGGTTTTTAGGGTAGCTTAATATCAGAAGCATACCGCCTATATACGGAATAATGCTCCACAGGAAAACAGACCGGAAACTGCCTGTAAAAAAAACAAGCGCGGCGGAAATCAGCGCGGATAATGCAGAGCCAAGCTGGGCCCAGCCCCTGGTACGCCCGTAATACGCAACTTTCCGATCCGCCATCGAGTTGAGTTTAAGATATTCCATAATCATCGCCTTATGGGTTCCGGAGCGGAAACTTTCACCGAGCGCGAAAAATACCATAGCGGCAATATAAAAACCATACGACGGCAGCAGGTAGAAAATCAGGAAGCTTCCAATGTAACAGATAAAGGCGAAGATCATGGCGCTGCGCCGGCCAAGTGTATCGGCGACAATTCCTGTCGGAATTTCGGTAATATTCGTTATCATTTCTCTTACCGAGTAAAGGATTCCTATTTCAAAAAAGCTTATTCCCATCTCTCTGAAAAACAGGATCAGGAACGGATCAAAAAACTGAAGATTTTTCAGAAAGCCGTAGAAGGAGAATTTCCAGTATTGAGTATCTCTTTTGAACCCCGGGTCGTTAGCCATACGTGGATATTTTATCTTTGTAAAAACAGGCATGCAACTCTATTTATGCAGTTTTCATAAAAAATCACAGCGGGCACCGACCGCCGCTGCTGCTGTTGACAACATCCCCCGGGGGTTTATACATTAATATTAAATATGGAGAAACAGATGAATATCAGCAGATACCTTAAAATAAAAGATGACGTCGCAGAGGCGCTGAAAACCGGCCGTCCGGTAGTGGCGCTTGAATCAACAATAATATCGCACGGCATGCCGTATCCGAAAAATATCGATACGGCGCTTGCGGTCGAAGAAATCGTCCGGGCCGGCGGTGCTGTTCCGGCGACGATAGCAATCCTGAACGGACAGATACGAATAGGACTCGAAAGGGAAGACATCGAATACCTCGGCACCGCGAAAGATGTTCTGAAAGCATCGAGAAGGGATTTGGGTCATATTACTGCAAACGGCCTCAACGGGGCAACAACTGTGGCGGCAACGATGATAGCAGCCTCGCTTGCCGGGGTAAAGGTTTTTGTTACCGGCGGCATAGGCGGAGTCCACCGCGGCGCCGAAAACAGTTTTGATATATCGGCAGACCTTCAGGAACTTGCCGCTACCGACGTGGCGGTTATCTGCGCCGGTGCCAAATCGATTCTGGACATAGGGCTTACCCTCGAATACCTCGAGACGATGGGTGTCCCGGTAATCGGCTTCGGAACCGACGAACTTCCTGCCTTCTATACCCGCAGAAGCGGCTTCAGCGTCGACTACAGGTACGACACCGCCGCAGAGGTTGCCGCATCGCTGAAGGCTAAATGGGACCTCGGACTGAAGGGCGGCATGGTGATAGCCAATCCGATTCCCGAAGAATTCGAGATGGACCATAAAACCATCGACGGCGCTATCAACCAGGCGCTTAATGAAGCCGGGGCCAAGGGAATAAAGGGAAAGGAAACAACTCCCTTCCTGCTTGACAGGGTAAAACAGCTTACCGGCGGAGAGTCGCTCGAATCAAATATACAGCTCGTCTACAACAATGCCCGGGTCGGTACCGCAATTGCAGTCGAGCTGGCCGGACTGGAAAAACAGCAGTAATACCGGCTCAGTCCCAGGGCAGCTTTGTGCGTCTGCGGATTTCGATTTCATCAATCATGGCGTTTCCCTTCATCTGAAGAAGAAACATGATGGTCTCGGCAATATCCGCGGGCGAAATAAGGTCTGTTGTATCAATATCGGGCCGGACTCCCCTTATAAGATCAGTATCAACTCCGCCCGGACTCACCACATGTATTCGTATATTCATGTCTCTCAGTTCACGGGCAACTGCCTTTGTGTAACCGAGAAGCGCGTGCTTTGAAGCAGAATACAGCGCCTGGTTTTCATAGCCCTTGTGCGAAACAACAGACCCGATATTGATGATAAACCCCGGGTCAGCCGCCTTCAGCATCGGAATAGATTTCTGCATCAGAAAAAACGGCGTACGCGCATTGATATTCATTACGCTGTCCCAATCTTCAGCACTGTAGTCTTCTGTATTTTTCGGGTTCACTGTTCCTGCATTATTGATCAGCAGATCCAGCCTTTCAAAACTTCCGGAAAATGCATCGAACAGCCGTTCGGCAGAATCGGAACGGGAGAGGTCCTCGGAGTGCAGCGCAATAAAGGGGCCCTCGCCGCAGCCGAACTTCTCGCCTGAAGATACGGAAGAGGCCTTCCTCACAAGCGCAGCAGTTTCTTCGAGTCCGGCAACATCACGTCCTGTCAGAAAAAAATCATATCCGAGACGCGCCGCGGCAACGGCAGCAGCGCGGCCTATGCCCTTCGACGCCCCGGTAATCAGCGCAACCTTCTTATCGTCAGAAACCATCATGAAACCCCCTCAAGCGCTTTCAGGGCCTGCGGAACGGTGTCCCCGGGGCTGACTTTGTACCAGCTTTCGACAATCTTTCCGACAGGATTAACAAGAAATGAAGACCTGATGATCCCCATATATTTTTTACCGTACATCGATTTTTCACCCCAGACGCCGAATGCTTCTGCAGTACTGTGGTCCTGATCACAAAGAAGCGGGAACCCTAGGCCGTGCTTTTCTTCAAATTTTTTCTGCTTTCCGGGGTCGTCCGGACTGATACCGACGACAGAGCAATTCAGCGATGAAAAATCATCCCGCGCTTCATTTACTGCACAGCTCTGGGCAGTACAGCCGGGCGTCAGGGCCTTAGGGTAGAAATAAACAAGCAGGTATCTCCCCTTAAATTCAGACAAACTGCGCAGACTTCCATCCTGATCCGCCAATTTAAAATCAGGGCAGGCATTGCCCGGTTTCAATTTTGTTTCCATAAAATTACCATCACTTTAAGAATTTATATTAACAAGCTCCTTGTTGAGCTGTTCAATCTGGGCCCGGTTCTGGCCGCCTATACCTTCGAGGCGGGAAGATTCATCAACTATCATTGCCCCTAACTTGCTCAGGGAATCAATATTATCACGGGTCTGTCCGACAGCAGTTCTGATTCCGTTCAGGCTGCGGGCCCCGTTTTCAAATTCGTGTTCCATCTTGATCAGTGCGTCATTGACCTTTTCATTGCTCTGAAGAAGATTCCTTACTGAACCCGATATTGTATCTGTCCCGTTCGTGAGTTCGTTCATGCTTCCAACAATGTCCGACAGCGAACGTCCGATATTGCCGATCTCTTTTATCAGGTCGGAAAAAACATCCTGAAGCTCGCGTGTTGTTTTATCCGATTCTTCAAAATGTTCATTATTATTCTCTATGCTTTTGCGTATCGCTTCCGAGTTCTGGGCCGTCTCTTCAGAGAGTTTGCGGATCTCTTCCGCTACTACCGCGAATCCCCGTCCGGCGTCTCCGGCATGTGCCGCCTCAATAGCGGCGTTCATAGCAAGAAGGTTCGTTCTGCTCGATATGGATTCGATCACCTCGATTATTTCGAGAATGTTGTCAGTAGAGTCCGACAGCCGTTTCAGCGAACTGAGCGATTCCTCGAGCTTCCCCTCGCCGCGGTGGGTAACTTTATCGAGGCCTTCAATCTGTCCGAGCTTTTGGCCGGCAAGCTGGGTAACAAAAGAGATCCGCTCGACAATTGCTCCGACTGCCTCAGAGGACTGTTCTATCGCTTCGGACTGCTGATGAATCCTGCTCTTAACCTCGAGCTCCGACTCCGTTATCATCCTGTTGGCATCGGCGCCGGCATTGGTGGAAAGTTCAAGCTCTTCTGCAATAACACCAAGCTTCTGCAGCCGATCAGAGATCTCCTCCGCACTCCGGCTGGTTGATTCGGCGGCAGAAAGCAGTTTCTCTCCGACATTGAACGAGTCCTTCATATCGGCAATGATGCCGTTTATCCGCTCAAAATTACCTTCAGCCAGCACTTTTTCCTTCTCAACCGCGACAATTGTGCGCAGCTGAATTCTGAAAACCAGGTTTGCAAACGCGGATGCCATAAAAAAGAAGGTTATCGAAATGATGAACTGGCCGGTAATATCCGACTCCCCGTTCGCTAATGCTATAGGCATCATTTTTAAAAAGTAAAAAGCAATCTGTCCCAGTAATCCTACGGCAGAAACCAGGATCATCTGCCACAGGGCGTATGCAAGCAAGGGAGCAACGCAAACCACTGAAATGATGTAGGTTGAGAATTTATAGATATCATCCATCTCGTTATGTTCCTGAATAAGAAACATGACAAATGCCGCCAAAACAAACAGCGTGATGCTGATAAAACTGCTGACTTTGTACAGTCCCCTGAAGAGAATCAGGATATTAACGGCGAGGATTACAGCAACTGAGATTTCACCTATAGCAACGGTATAGCTTGCTTCGAGAAACCGTATGGTCGCGAACATAAGGAAAAATATTCCCAGTACTATATTTATAATAAATAAAGTAACAGCTTTTTCCTTAAAATTATCACTCTCTTCGGAATAAACCTTCCGTAACTTCTTTATAGGACTCATAATATGATTATTATATATTGAAGAGTCAAATGCAAATAAAAAACCGTTTTGCTAAGTTATTTGTATCGATGCGTCGCAATCATTCAGACAAAAAAAGCAGCCCTGCTTCCGCAAAGCTGCCCCGGACAATTCTCAGTCGTAATCAGAAACCTGATTTGAGACTTTCCTGATCCATTGCAGATTTATACTCGGAATCCATCTCCATCATGCCTGCGGGAAAATTGTAGGACTCCATCCTTGCCATAAACGGTTCGGACGGGAAATTCTCGGGTCCGAGAACTCCGCTGCCTTTCCAGATTCCCTTTGCAATAAGCTCCATCATAATAACAGGGTTGAATGCTGTCTGTGCGACAACCGCCTGGCTTCCGTAAAGCTTCATGCATTCTTCGTTATCAACCAGCTGGTACATATAAACCGAGCGCTCTTTACCGTCTTTAAGACCTTTTACCCAGAGACCGGCTGACAGCTGACCTTTCATCCGGTCGCCTATAAGCGCGGGGTCCGGGGAACAGGCTGCAACGACGTCCCTCGGGGAAACCTCTACGCCCTTCACGCTGACCTTTTCAGTCCTGTCCAGCCCGAGGGCTTCGAGCGTTTTAAGCACGCGTCTCATGTCCCTGCCGACACCGAATTTGAAGGTTGCCCTTTTAAGCCCCTTTTCGGCAAAATATCTCGGCAGCATAATAACTTCTTCATGCTCGACGTTTATTACCTCTCTATCACCGACTGGTTCGGGGAACCTGAAAACCTCGGGTTCGGAAAAGCTCTCGGTAACGTACCAGCCGCGCTCCTTCTCCCAGATTACCGGCGGATTGAGGCACTCTTCGATGGTAGTCCAGATTGAAAAACCGAACGCGATATCCAGTCCTTCAACTTCAAGATTGTCGGCATCACGAACATTGAGCTCATGGATTTCATCAAAAAGGTGATCATCCGCGTAGCGGGCAAAAACATTTACCATACCGGGCTCAACTCCTGAACCGCAGATTGCAAGAAGTCCTTTCTTTTTCCAGTCCTCATCTTTTGCATACTGCAGATCACCAAGCTTGAGCCCTACAGTACCATACGGATCTTTTTCATCACGTTCAGACAGGCTCATCGCCATATCTATATATTTACAGCCGCATTCATATGCAGCCTCAAAAATCGGCATGTTAAATACCGGATCACAGGCATTCATTATAAGATCGGCACCGTATTTCTGTGCGAGCCTTTTAACTTCATCCTTGCTGCCGGCATCTATCTTCTCTGCTGTAAACCGGTCATCGCGCAACCCCGCTGCAACGTTCTCGGCACGCTTCAGGTTGTAGTCGCTGACCAGCATACCCTCCAGCCATTCTCCTTTCGGATCATTTTTTGCAGCTACAGACGCGATAGCAGAACCGACTCCGCCCGCCCCGACTAGTAAAACCTTCATTCCTTTCTTCCTTTTTTGTTCGTATATACAAACAATATTAATAATAAATATATTAAGGGCCAGTCAAACCGGCCCCTATGGTTCATTCTTAAGCTTTTCGATATATGTTAAAACCATGTCCTTCATAATCTTCGCAGTCCCGTCAAGATCCTGACGCTCTTTCATTATTGAGTAGTAATAGCCCAATCCTTCCATCATAACGACGAGGGCAGTTCCAAGATCTTTATGACCTTCCTCGCCGGCATCTCCCAGCGCAGCCGAAAGATCCTTCATGGCAATCTGCCGATCCTGATCATACATTTCAACAAAGCACTCATGGATACGGCTGTTCCTGAGACTGAGATTGTATGCATCATACCATACACGATCATCAAGACTGTGATTGGTGTATTCCCAGAACCTGGCGTCAAGCACTGCTTCAATCCGTTTCTGCGGATCTTCAATTTTACTGAAATCTACAGAGACAGACTGATTGTATATCCCCGATAAAAATTCAGCCAGTGATTCGATTATATCGACCTTCGATTTAAAGTAGTGTGTCAGAAGGCTTGTCGCCACGCCCATATGCTCGGCAATCTTTGCCAGTGTGGTATTGTCAAGGCCGTCGCGCTTTACCACTTCATACGCACTTCTGAGAATTTCCGGTCTTCTTACATCTGCTTTGCTCTTTCTTCCCATAATAGTCCCGAAGAATAAATTGCACACTTGTACAATTTATGATAGATCCTTATATTTCAATTGTCAATGCAGCTTCGAAGCATTAACTTTTGCAACAGGGGTATTATATGAAATCAGATTTTACTTTGTCAAACGGAAACCGCATGCCGGCGGTCGGACTGGGGACATTCAGGATTAAAGACAACAGCATAGCCGCCGAAACGGTAGCCGCAGCGATTGGTGCGGGGTACAGGCATATTGATACGGCTGCAATCTATGAAAACGAGACTGGTGTAGGCGACGGGATCAGACAGAGCGGTATTAATCGATCAGAATTGTTTGTAACTACAAAAATATGGAATGAAGATCTACGATCAGGACAGATTAAGCAGGCGTTTGAAAAAAGCATCGAAAGGATAGGTACTGAATATGTAGACCTGCTGCTGGTCCACTGGCCGGCCGGAAAATATACGGAATACTGGAAGCAATTTGAAGATCTCTGCAAAGCCGGACTGGCGAAAAATATAGGGGTGTCCAATTTTTCAATCAGGATGCTCGAAGAACTGCTTCCGGTATGTGAGATAAAACCGGCTGTAAACCAGGTTGAGCTTCACCCATATCTTACACAAAAGCCGCTTTTAAAATATTGTGAAGAAAAGGAGATTGCTGTTACCGCCTGGTCAGGCTTCATGGTTGGAGAACTGCTTAAAAATACGCGTATAATAAAAATTTCCGAAAAATACGGTAAAACAGCTGCACAGGTTATTCTGAGATGGAATTACCAGAACGGGGTAATCAATATTCCGAAGTCGGTACACAGGGAAAGGCTTGCGGAAAACATCAGTATTTTCGACTTTGTGATGGAACCGGCTGATATGCATTCAATCGACGAACTTAACAAAAATCTCAGAAAGGGACCGGATCCCGAGAATTTTGATTTTTAAGCGGCTTCGGGTAAAATTGTATAAGTCCGCTCAAGCATTCTGTTGATTTATATGAGACAATGTCCTAAGGTTTAATTGATGGAATTCAGACTTAAAAGAACAACACGTACACTCATCATCCTTGTCGTTCTGAATATCTTTCTGCTTGCAGCATCGCTTGTCTATATTCATTTTATATTCCAACATTCTGTAATTGAGAACAGAAAGCAGGAACTGCAGAGACTTGTAACCATCGGCGTGAACAGCATACAGCAGTACCGCGAAGATTATGCTTCCGGAACTGCTACCAGGGACGAAGCCCTGAAACGTATTACCGATCAGGTCAGGCTTCTGACATACAGCGAGGATTCCCGACCCAACTACCTGTTCATGAGTTCATACAGCGGGAAAATGCTGGTCCAGCCCTACCAGCCGGAACTAGAAGGTTCTGATCAGTGGGGACTCGTAGATTCGAAAGGCAAATTTATAATCAGGGAACTGGTTAAAAAGGCAAAAGAAGGCAGCGGTTATGTAACCTATTTATACTATCCCCCCGGTTCGGCAGTCCCCGAAACCAAAATTTCATACGTTGTAGGTCTTCCGGAATTTGAATGCTATATCGGCACCGGTATGTACTCTACCGATATCAACCTTTTTGTAAAACATTATTTCAGAAATATACTGATAACTGTTCTGATAATACTGTCAATTCTAATCACCAGTGCTGCGGCAGTAGTTACTCCGGTTTTCAGATCAATACACTATGTTGCGGATAAATTCCTCAATCTCGGTACCGCGCCTGTTATCGATATGCCCCGGATAGATCTATCGCAGTTCAGAAACGGCAGCGACGCGCAAAACCTTGTTCGCGGGTTTTCTGAACTTACCGAACGGCTGGTAAAAAGAAACAGGACGCTGCTGCAGACCAATAGAGAACGAGAACTGCTCGTCAAAGAGATGAACCACAGGGTAAAAAACAACCTGCAGATAATTATATCACTGCTTCAGATACAGCTGATGCAGAATGATGATCCGGTTATACGGGACCCGTTTCTTGAAACCATAAGCCGTATAGAATCCATCAGCATCATACACAGCATGCTGTATTCAAACGAAGATTTATCGACAATCAGCGCTGAAAAATATCTGGTCGAGCTTACAGAATATATAGTCCACAGCTTCGGTGCGGAAAACAGCATCATATTTAAACATTCAGTGGACGATTCACATTTAACCGTCGACCAGGCTGTTTCAATCGGAATTATTGTAAATGAGGCAATCACAAATTCAATCAAGTATGCGTTCAAGGACGGAGAACAGGGATTGATTGAGATCAGCTTCAGGAATGAGAACGGATGCTACATCTTTCAGATCAGCGACAATGGGTGCGGCCTTCCTGATGAATACCTCGACGGAAAAACAACAGGACTCGGCATCAACCTGATTAGAAATTTGAGCAGACAGCTCGATGCAGATTTCAGGATTGACAATAACGGCGGAACTTCATATCGGCTCAGGATTTGCTGACAGCAGGAATGTTAAAGCTCATATCAACCCCCTGCGGGCTGCTTCTGCCGTAGCCGCGGCGCGTGAGTCCACCCCTAACTTGTTGTAGATACTCGACAGGTGGGCCTTGACGGTCCTCTCTGAAATTTTCAAATTCCAGGAAATCTCTTTTGATCTTAGTCCTTCCGCGGCCAGCACCAGGACTTCCATTTCTCTCGGCGACAGGACTGTCTCATCTGTGCCGGAACTATTATTCTTGTCGGCTCCGCCGACGGGAGGTTCCGATAAAAGTTTTGAAAGAAGCTCGGGGCTGATCAGGGCCCTGCCGGAGGCTGCAGCGCGTATTGTGTCAAGAAGCGTTAATCTGTCGGTATCTTTGAGTAAAAATCCCCTGGCTCCGAGCTTAAGCCCGCGCAGCATCAGGTCATCCTCATTAAAGGTGGTAAGGATAATCACCGCGGTTCCGGGAATTTGCTTTGTTATCAGCTCTATAGCTGTCAAACCGTCCATTACGGGCATCCGCAGATCCATCAGAACAACGTCCGGCCTAAGCGCTTCTGCAAGCTCTACCGCAGCCCTGCCGTCCGCAGCCTCTCCGACAAGCACAATATCATCCGCAGTTTCCATTATCAGGCGCAGCCCTTCCCTGACAATCAGGTGATCATCAGCAATAAGCAGGGAAATCTTTTTTTCAGACATCTGCCGCCCCTCCGGTCCCCGGTACGGGAAGCAGGACAGTAATTACAGCTCCTTTTCCGGGCGCGGTTTTTATAGTGAGACTGCCTCCGAACATCTCACAGCGTTCGGCTATACCCTTCAGTCCGTAATGGCCGTCCGGAACATTATCCGGGTCAAAACCCTTCCCGTCATCCGATACGCTCAGCTTGATACTGCCGTTCGC
>QKCC01000257.1 GCA_003245835.1 Spirochaetales bacterium
CGATTATAAAATTATTCAGGCAAAAAACGGAAAGGAAGCCGTAGAGATTTGTACAAAAAACGGAGCTGTGGATTTGGTTTTAATGGATATAAAAATGCCGGTGATGAACGGTTACGAGGCCGCTGAAAGAATCAAATTGAACTTTCCTGAATTGCCGATTATAGCTCAAACGGCTTATACAACGCCGACTGATAAAGAAGCGGCGTTAAGCCATGGATGTAGCGACTTTCTGACAAAGCCAATAAATAATAAACAGCTTATGCAAAAGGTTTATAAATATCTGAAAATACAGAATTAAAAAACGAAACTTCCGTGAAGCTTTTTATCTGCGAAGGCTGCACGGCCAAACCATGATATGCTGAATACTTTACAAAATCCTGTTTCCCGGGTATATCTTTTCATTATTGGAGATTTTTTTGATTGAAAGAAAAATTATCTGCTTCCGGGGACCTTATAATCAGGCAGGACCTCTGGAATGATTCACCATGTTCCTCCTGCGAGCGAACTCCCTGCTGCAGAAACCTGCCTTTGTCAGCTGTCTATCTTGAAAAACAGAAGGATTTCATCGATCTCATTCTGAGTTCCTGCTATAACGGTATTTACCCGGCTCTGAAGCCTTCGGGTGAGTGGACGATATATCTAGGACGGGACTGCAGTAATCTTGGTGCCGACGGTAAATGCGAGATTCATAAATCTTCTTATCAGAGTCTGATCTGCAAATCGTACGACGCACATAAATGCTGGTATACCGGCGCCTTCAATACCGAAAAATTCAGCAGTCTGGTCCGGTTTGATACCGGAATGCTGGTATGGTTTGAAAAGCGGTACGGCCTGATTCAGAATAGATTCACGGCTGATTTTGACTGGCAGGAATTCTGTGACGCTGCATACGAGTACAGCCTAAATCCGGCTATACCCACGCCTGATCTGTTTGAGCCGGTACAGGGCAGCAGGCTCCCGTTCAAAAAAAGCAGGAACGAACAGCATCTGTTTTTTCCGCCGTATAAGCGCCCCGAGAATATGAACCACCTGGAATTAATATCATTCAGGCTCGGTTTTCCCGGCGTATACCTTGCGGTATCGGATTCCTGCTGGGCATACACCGTCAAAACCTCTTTAAATGAATCAAAACTGAACGACGTTCGCAGGGAATACTATCCGGCAATAGCACACAAGGACGGGTGTTTCAGTTTTGACAGCATGATGAAACAGCATCATCCCCATTTTCGGGCGCAGGTGAACAGTGGGTAATTATCCGCCGGTCGGAACTCGAAATTTTAAAAGGCCTCACGGTTTTTGATTCTTCGGGCAGGATTAAGAAACTTCCGACAGTCCGGGAACTTCTGTCCGCGCTGAGTTCGCGCAGTCCGGATAAGGCTGCATAGAGTTATACTATAAAGCGGCGGCTTTTTTATTTGCTGATGCAACCGCGGAAAGCCGGGTCAGCCTGTTTCTGATTACGGGAGCGAGCAGTTGCGAAAAGGTCCGCTTTAATCCCATTTCTTTCTTCAGCTGAAATAGAAATTCATCGAAAGAATGATTCTGGTAATTCAGAAGCCGCTGACTTTCCTCTGTATCCAGCCAATCCGCATAGTAGGGCTTGTCGCTGAAAGAAGATTCTTCCGGAAGTCCGAACCCGATGGCGTCAAATACCCCTGTGTAGAAATCCCTGACGGTTAATTGCCAGCCGTTATCTTTTCCTCCGCCGATCATCAGCGTCTTTCTGCTGATCTCATCTGTCCGGTTTAATGACTCGGCTGCCGAGATTAATGCTGCGGCTGCGTCTATATTCCAGATCCCCTCTATCCGGTTTTTAAGCGGCATTGCGAATACTTCATCAAGCAGGTCTCTTATAGATCCGCCGCCGGCTGAAAGTTCGACATTAATAACGGCTCCAAGCCTGCCGGTCGTCCATTTTATATCAGAAGCGTTCAGCATTTTTTCGCATTCTATTTTTTGTGCGGTATAATTCGAAGTGGCGTATACAGGGTCTGAGGCCTTAAGCGGCGGGATTCGCTCCGCTGAAGCACCCATAATGCTCATCGAAGATGTAAAGACAAGCCCCGGATTGTTTTCCGCTTCAGATATTGCCCTGATAATATTTTCGGTGCCGCCCACGTTTACAGCGTATGAAAGCTCGGGAAGAGTTTCACTCAGAGGGGTTATCACCGCTCCAAGGTGAACTATAGTGTCTTTGCCTTCGACCGCTTCTCGAACATCTTCTGGTTTGCGGAGGTCTCCCCAAATTATTTCTGTAAGTATCTCGCTGTAAATTGCCGACTTTTTTCGGTTTCGGCTGTTGTCCAGGTCAAAAGCATATATAGAGTGACCGCGTTCGTGTCCTATTTTCAGAACCTCGGTGCCGATGCCTCCGAAGGCTCCGGTTACCAGTATATTCATATTCTGCTCCTTCTCAAATCACATAGTTTTTGCTAAAATTAACGAACAGAGTGTGCGTTAATGAACATGTATATAAAATACATACAGGCCGCTTTTCTGCTCAAGATTTCATTTCGGTTTATTTGGTTTTTTACGAACACTTAAGGCCGGATATGTTCGTAAATGGGCAGATTCAATAAAAGCAGCAGAACATTACGGAGGGAAAATGCTGGAAACCGGTAAAGAAGATAGAAGGGTTAAATATACGAAAATGGTTCTTAAACAGAGTCTGCTTGAGTTGATGCAGTCAAAGGAGATCGGGAAAATAACTGTAACCGAGATCTGTGAAAGAGCGGACATCAACAGGAATACATTTTATAAATATTATTACGGTCCTGAAAACCTTCTTTATATGATAGAAGAAGAGCTTTTTTCTATGATCAAGTCCTCCATCAATAATATGAGCGACATCGAGGTTACAAGCCGCGAGCTTTGCCGGATTATTCTGGAAAATAAGGAGCTAAGCAGGGTAATCTTTTCCGAGAACGGTAACAGGGATTTTCTGCACAGGATAATCAGGTTCGAGCGGCAGAAATTCTTAAGCGAATGGAAACTTAAGGTTAAGCCGGAAAGTATCGGAACATTTGAAAAATTATATTCCTTTTCAGAAGGCGGCATGATCAGCGTGATTACCGACTGGGTAAGAAGCGGATTCAGGGATGATCCTGAGGATATTGTAGGGTTCATAATTCTTGCTGATAACCTTATTAAGGATTTAATCAGAAGGAATAGCGGGTGAAATTCTTTTGATTATTTTATCATTCAGTGATCTGTGTTATTATTAGCTGTATGAAATTCAGGTACATACTGCTGATTCTATTTATTACAAACCTGACATTTCGATTGTTCGGGGCCGATTTCCCTGTTGCCGGTGAAAGCGCCGGTTTTATGAATTTGACTGAAATTTCTTCACAGGAATGGAACTCCATGGTTCCGGAATCTGTCAGAAAGAACCAGTTTCCTGCAAGATTCGGCAGTAACGATTTTCATACATCCCAGTTCCTCTATAAGCAGCTGTCTAACAACAGCGACAGTTCATTCTATTATATCGAGTTTTCGAACCAGCTTGAGCTTGTTGAACTTTTCTTTTATTCTCCGTCAATGAAGGAGTGGGTGCATACCTCTTCAGGCGATCAGGTCCCGATGGCTCAACGGGATTTGCCGAATAACAATCTTCTTCTGCCGCTTGAAATCAAATCCGGTGAGTCGTTGAAGCTGTATTTTAAAGTTCAGGATTACCAGTTCAAAAATGTGCAGGTCAGAATTATCAGTCCCGGAGATTTTTTAAGAGGGTCCGGAAAGGGTGTTGTAATTGATATTACAATGTTTGCACTGATCTTTTTCATGGTTGCATATATGTTCGTCCATTATTATACAAGCCGGCAGCTGTATTATATTTTCTACGCCCTGGTAATGGCTTGCCTTTCCGTGGCTATGCTCGGAAAATACAGGTATCTTAGTTACCTGTTTATGCCGAACATTCCGTACGGTTATTTTGTTTATATCTTTTTTAATTCCTCTGCAGTTCTGTCCGCGCTGTTTTTTTTCCGCTCGTTTTTCGGAATAAAGACCGGAAGCCCGTTATTCATTATTTCAGCTGTATTTTCCGCAGGGCTTGCGGTTACGGCTGTTCTGGCCTTTTTTATACCGATTCCCCGCCTTGGGGATGTAATGAATGTGATTATCGTTCCGTCGCTGCTGGTAATCCTGATTAAGAGTATAAAATCAGGAATTTCCGGGGATAATGCATCCAGGATGATCATTATCAGTTTTCTTCCGGTTCTGGCAGGTGCGATAGGTGATAATATGGGAGTCTACCTTCATATACCTGAGATTCTTGCAAAAAACCGGATGATGCTCTTTGGTACGGCCGTACATATTTTTCTGATGAATTACGGTCTTGCTATACGGCAGGCGGAAAGGGAGAGGGAGTACAGAAGTCTGAAATATCAGTTCAGCAGTAAGGTTGAAAAATCCGTGGCGGAAAGGACACGTGAGCTGGAATTTGATGCATCGTTCGACCCCCTGACCGGCGTGCTTAACCGGGCAAGTATGGATAAGAAGCTGAAAGAAATAGAAAAGTCTTCAGACAGCGCGTTCGGAATCCTTTTTGCTGATTTAGATAACTTTAAATATTATAATGATCACTTCGGTCATCCCCTTGGTGATAAAATTCTGAAAGAAACAGCTGCATTTCTTAAACGGCAGATCAGAAATAATGATCTTGTTTTCAGGTACGGCGGGGATGAGTTCCTGATTCTTATGCCTGAAACTCTGCCCGAGCAGGCTGCACCGCTGGGCGAGCGGCTGCATATGGAATTTCAGAAATTTGCTGAATTAGTGAATGCCGACCTTGACTGTACGGATGTTTATCTGGGTCTTACCCTCGGATTTGCAGAATGGCAGCCCGGCGAATCACTGACTGACGCTGTCAACCTGGCGGACCAGGCAATGATGGAGGCCAAACGACAGGGTAAAAACCGGATCTGGTATTACCGGAAAAATGCAGCTGACGGAATATCAGAAAATTCATGATATCGATTTCCGGGCTGCCAGCTGTCGACTGCCCGCAACTTTTAACTGTCAGAAGTACGCCGGTTCATTGCCCGCTTTCCATTTGATACCGCAGCCCATGCTCGGCTTCTGTTCGGCTGAAACTGCGGTCCCATGCAGAACGGCCTCCATGGCGGCTTTCAGATCCCTGCCGGTAACGGGTTTGTCATTTCCCGGCCTCGAGTCGTCAAGCTGTCCCCTGTACACAAGTTTCCTGTCTTTGTCGAAAAGGAAAAAATCCGGGGTACAGGCAGCCTTGTATTGTATTGCCGCCTGCTGTGTTTCGTCCACCAGATACGGAAAGTGTATGCCGCGTTCTTCTGCGAATTCAACCATCTTTTCCGGCTTGTCGTCCGGGTAGGTTTCGGTATCATTCGAGTTTATGCCGACGATTCCGACACCCTTCCTGATGTATTCATCCGCAATCACTGCAAAGTCATTGATTATATGTTTTACGAACGGACAGTGGTTGCACATGAAAACAACTAGCAGGTTGTCAAAGTTATTAAAATCCTGAAGTGAATATTTATTACCCTGTGGATCTGCAAGGGTGAACTCCGGGGCTTTTGTCCCGAGCGGAAGCATTGTCGATGGAGTTAATGCCATTTAATTCCTCCTGAAATACGTTTTAAATTCAAAACAGATATTCATACTGTCTGCTGTTCTATATCTAATTTAATAATACATACAGGATTTATAAAGGAAAAAAGGCTACATATATAAATTTCTATATAAATTACAGTTATGGACTTGCCTCCGAATAAAAATATTAGTTAATTTGTAATATAAGAATATTTAAAAGGAGTGTTTTATGTCGGATTTAAGCGTTTCTTATATGGGTCTTGAATTAAAAAACCCTGTGATAGCCGGTGCTTCAGGATTGACTTCAAGTGTTGAAATGATAAAAAGAATTGAAGATGCCGGTGCCGGTGCGATTGTATGCAAATCCCTGTTTGAAGAAGAAATTCAGTACGAAGCCATGGAGCAGCAGAAGGCAATTCATAAATATGATGATATTCATGCAGAGATGATCACCGTCTTTCCCGATATAAAGGAAATGGGGCCGGAGTATAATCTGTTCCGGCTCAGAAAAACGAAGGAGGCTGTTTCAATCCCCGTGATAGCAAGCCTGAATGCCGTGAATGAGGAAGTATGGATTGAATATGCCAAACTGATTGAACAGACCGGAGTTGACGGGCTTGAGCTTAACATCTATTCGTCTCCTGAGCCTGATCAGCGGTCACCGTCGGAGGTTGAAGCAGGCCAGCTGAACCTGCTGAGAAGCATCAGAGAAGCCGTATCCTTGCCGCTGAGCGTAAAGCTGAGCCCATATTATACAAACCCAGGAAATTTTATAAAGCAGATTGACGATACGGGGATCAACGGGGTTGTGCTGTTCAACCGATTCTTTCAGTCGAATATTGATATTAACAGTGAAAAAATTACATTTCCCTATACCTTCAGCCACAAAGAGGACAGCCGTCTGCCGATGAGGTATGCCGGGCTGCTTTCGGGGAACATGAAGGGTTCTGTCTGTGCAAGTTCGGGAATTATGGAAGCTGATGATGTCGTGCGGATGCTGCTTGCAGGAGCTGATGCTGTCCAGGTCGTTTCGACCTTATATAAAAACGGTGTAGGTCAAATCGCTGACCTGGTAGGCGGGCTTGAAGACTGGATGGGTTCAAAGAACTATTCCTGTATCGGGGATTTCCGGGGAAAAATGAGCCGGGCCAGCCTGGGACAGAGGGAGCAATGGCTTTATAAACGGACCCAGTATGTAAAAATGCTGATGCAGTCGAGCGAAGACCTGGCAGAAAAAATTCTTCAGTGAGGGTGAAAATGAAAAAGGCTGTCTTTGATTTGGGTTCCGCCGGATGTGTGAGCTGTAAAAGAGCGATTGAACACGCCGGCCGCCATATAAAGGGTATAAACGATATTGATGTCGATATAGCTTCTCACAAAATCCGGCTTACTTATGAAGACGGCGAAGGGGAAGCTCTCGACAAGCTGACCGCGGCGGTCAGGATGATAGGTTATGAAGCGGTCCCTGTAAGCGAAGCGCAGGATTAACCGGGATATCCGCTGCCATGCTTTTCCGTCCTTTGCAGGAAAGACTGAAGAAGCAGAAATCCCAGTATTCCTGCAAAAATGTTTGCCAGAAAGGAAGCTGCAAATATTCCTGTCTCCTGCCAGAGCTTTGAACCGAGAAGAGCAAGCGGAACATTAACAGCAAATGCTTTCAGCAGAGAAATAGCCGCTGATTGGAGCGGTTTGTTGATCGCGTTGAAACTCTGGGCTGAAATATTGAAGATTCCCAGGAAACCGTACCCGAAGGCCATAATCCTGATGTAGGCTGAACCGACCCTGATTATTTCGGGATTGCTGCTGAACAGGCCGAGTACCGATTCCGCAATGAAGATAAAGAGGACGAAAATTATTACTCCCCAGCTTACCGACAGCAGGCTTGTGAAGTGAAGGGCTTTTTTTATTCTGGGAACCTTTCCTGCGCCCCAATTCTGGCCTGCGAACGGTGTCATGACAGCCGCGAATGACATCGGAATCAGCAGGAGTACCATTTCGATGCGGCTTGCGGCGCCGAAACCGGCGACGACCTTCTCACCGTACATCGAGAGCAGCCTTGTTATTATTCCGAGCGAAAGAGGGTTTATAGCCCTGACCAGCGCCGCCGGAATTCCGACGAACAGGATCTGCTTCCAGTTTTCCAGAGTTTCCACAAGCACCGGTTTTTCGGCGGAGATCAGCTTTTCCCTGAATATCAGATTGCCGAGAGATAATAAAAGGGTTAGAAAACGAGCAAATACCGTTGCAAGAGCCGCCCCGGCAATTCCCATTTCCGGAAAAGGTCCAATACCGAATATAAGCATAGGGTCAAGGCATATATTCACAATTACTGAAGAAGCCATTATCATGCTCGGTACCAGAGTATTGCCGGTTGCCCTGATTACGTTGTTTCCCGCCATCGGAATAACTACAAATGGAAACCCGATGTACCATATAAACATATAATCTTCGATCAAATTCAGGGAATTCCCATCGGCGCCAAGCAGCCTGAACAGCGGACGAATGGTTGATATTCCGCAGATGCTGATTATGATTACTATCAGCAAGGCAAGTATAAGACCGTCGGTCGTCAGACGTTTTACTCTATGCGTATCGCCCGCTCCGATTGCCCTTGAAACAGTCGATGACAGCCCTGTGCCGATACCCAGAGAAATCGAATTCAGAATCATCACAATCGGGAAGGTAAAGCTCATAGCAGCCAGTTCCTGAACTCCCAGTTTTCCGACAAAATAGGTGTCCGCCGTATTGAATGCTGATATTGCCAGCATCCCGACAATCATTCCGCCTGCCATCCTGATGATTGCAGAATATAATGGTGCGGTAGTCAGATTCCTAGGCTTATTGCTCATAAGGGAACTCCCTGCTGTACTTAGGCATTTTGTTGGTTTATTATAGTCAATCGACCGGGGTAATTGTATACCGGATTTCGATCGGAGCGCAAAAATTGATTAAAGAAGTTCTTGATAAGGCAAACCGGGTTTTCCATGAATACTCCCCTCAGTTCTGGGTTTTGTCCGGTGCTTCCTTTATCGACAGTCTTGGAAAGACGATTCTGTTTCCATTTTTTACCCTGTATATAACACGGCGTTTCGGTATAGGAATGGCACAGGCAGGTATTCTGCTTGGTATATTTTCTGTGTCGGGAATGTTCGGAGGCCTTCTCGGCGGTGCCCTCGCTGATAAGGCCGGCCGGAAGGTGATGATCCTTGCCGGGCTGCTGTTAAGCGCCGGAAGCAGCCTGTTCATGGGTTTTATAAGTGATCTGAAGTTTTTTTATGCTGCAGCGGTAATAGTCGGATTATTTTCCGAAGCAGGGGATCCTGCAAGGCAGGCGATGATTGCCGACCTGCTTCCGGAAGAAAAGCGTGCGGAGGGTTTTGGTGTTTTTCGCGTTGTGCATAACCTTGCCTGGGTAATCGGTCCTTCCGTCGGCGGTTTTCTTGCTTCGAAATCCTATATGTATCTTTTTTTTACCGATGCGGTTATGAGCAGCATTACGGCGATCGTTGTTTTTCGATTTATTCAGGATACAACACCTGTTGAAAAGCTGAAGAAGAAAAAAGAGAGCTTCAGTCAAACTCTCGGCGGCTATAAATTGATCCTGAAAAACAGGGTATTTGTTGCCTATCTGCTTGTCTCGATTGTAATGCTCCTTGTTTACCAGCAGCTGTACAGTACTTTTTCAGTCTTTTTAAGGGATTACAGGGGGTTTCCTGAGAGCTCTTACGGATTTGTTATGAGCATCAACGCTGCGATCGTTGTGTTATTTCAGTTCTGGATATCGCGAAGAGTCAGTAAACGAAACCCCTTTCTGATGCTCGCCCTCGGAACCTCTCTTTATTTGTTCGGGTTCACAGCCTTCGGATTCTTTTACAGCTTCTACCTGATACTGATTGCTGTAATAGTCATAACTATTGGCGAAATGGTTATGGTCCCGGTACAGATGGCGGTTGTAGCAAGGCTTGCTCCGGAAGACATGCGAGGACGCTATATGGCCGGGGCCGGGTTCTCCTGGTCCATTCCGGCAATCATCGGCCCCTGGGCAGCCGGGATGGTGCTGGACAATTTCGATCCGAACCTTGTATGGAAGCTCTGCGGACTTTTTGCAGTTATAGCGGCTGCAGGTTACTATGCACTGTATTTAAACAATCGTAAGGAGCCGGCCGCAGAAAAATGATACACAGTATTGCCTCCGCCCGCCGAAGCTGCTTAAAACTGAAAACCGTAATTTAAAAAGTAATTGCTTGATCAGTAGAAATTCATGTTTTAAGATTTATATATGAAGTCAAAGATGGTTACCCTGCGAAAACTGTTTCTGTTTATTTTTATTGTTGAAATAGTTTTTATGGTTCTGCTCATCTTTCTTCTTCAGACCAACCTGAGGCTTGAAAGGCAGTTAAAAACCGCGGTTACCAACAAGACCGTCCTTGAAGACAAAGCAGAAGAATTGAGACTGAGCTCCGATGATCTGACGCGTTTTGCCAGAATGTATATTGTTACCGGAAATCCAGAATATAAAAAGAATTTTTATAAAGTTCAGGACATCAGAAACGGGCTGGTGCCGAGGCCTGTTAACTACGGAAACATCTACTGGGATTACTTCGAGCCTGAACGGTCAGCACGGCATCCGGACGGTGAACCCCAATCAATAATTGAAACGTTCAGGGAACTTCCGCTGACAGATGCTGAAAGAGCAAAGCTTGAAGAAGCATATCAAAATTCTGAAGGTTTAATTGATATCGAGAAAGAGGCTTTCCACGCGGCGGAGGGTTTATTTAAAGACGAGCAGGGAAACTATACGATCGAAAAGGCCCCTGATCGTCAATACGCAATATCTTTAGTTTTTTATGATACCTACATGGAAGCAAAACAGAAGATCATGCGACCTATAGATGAGTTTATGGAGATGCTCAGAGGCAGAACGGCTGATAAAATTAATCAGCTGAACAGGATGAATGAAAGAAACAACATGATCATCAGGATTGTAGATGTTGTTTTCTTTGCTGTAAATCTGCTGATATTTATTGTTCTTCATATTCGAATTGTTAAAGTTATATCCGACATGATAATGGCTATCAGAAACAGTAAAAAAGATAATACCGATTTAACCCTGACGATACCGAATTTCAGCCGTCTCGATGAACTGGGTGAGCTGATAACAGAATTTAATAAAATGAGTTCAACTATTACCAAGCGTTCAAATATGCTCGAAAAATCCAATTCGCGACTGGTTGATCAGTATAATATGATAGATAATTATATAATTTTATCAGAATCAACCCCTGAAGGAATAATGACGCAGGTATCAACGGCTTTCTGCCGAGTTTCCGGATATTCAAGGTCGGAACTGATCGGCAGGAAACATGATATGTTGGTTTATACAAAAGATCCTTCTTCGCCGCCGGTTGAGCTTTTCAGTCTGCTGCCGGGCTGCGGACGCTGGCAGGGCGAGATTCAAAGCATCAAGAAAAACGGCGAGAGTTACTGGCTTGAGGTTCATGTTGAACCGGAAACAGACAGCAGCAATAATTTTACCGGTATTCTGGTCATAGGCAATGATATAACTGCGCGAAAGCAGCTGAGAAAATTATCTATTACAGATCCTTTGACGGATCTTTATAACCGGAACAGGCTTAACGAGATTCTTCCTGACCTGGTTTATACCGCAGAACGGTATAGTTTGCCTTTGTCTGTTATTATGATCGATATAGATAAATTTAAAAATGTGAACGATTCGTATGGACATCAGAAGGGAGACCTCGTTCTGAAGGGATTCTCCGGAATCTTCAAGAACAAAATCAGGCGGTCAGATACAGCTGGACGATGGGGCGGTGAGGAATTTCTGATCACCTGCCCGGAAACCGGCATTGATGATGCAGCCAAGCTTGCAGAAAAACTCCGAGGGTTATGTGCTGATCTTAAAATTCCTGATATGCCGCCGCAGACAGCCAGTTTCGGTGTGACTGAATTCCGGGCTGATGATACAATAGATGAGCTGATTTCCCGTGCTGATACTGCATTATACAAAGCGAAGGACCAGGGTAGAAACCGCGTTGTAATTATCTGAAAGCACAGGTTAGAATTTTCAGTTTCCTGAAACTGCCTTTTCAGCGGCGGTCCTAAGTTTCTGAAGTCTGGAATCACCGGGAAACTCCGTAATTGCTTCGTCGGCAAGTTTGAGCGCCTCAGAAAAATTTTGTGAGTTGTAAGCTGCTGCCGCTGCGTTGTAGAGTTCCGCAAGGTGGTTGGCCCTGTACACCCGCAAAGCGTTTTCAAGCCTGCTGTCCGGACCTGTTTCTGTAATAGCAAGTTCGGTCTCTTTTGCCGCAGCCGCCCATCCATCCTCTTTGGCAGTCTTCTCAATTTTTTGAAGCTGCCACACAACATCAACCTCGCGGATCCGCTCGGCAGGGAGTACTCCCTGTTTTTCAGCATTCGCCATTACAGCGTAAAAGGCTGCTTCATCACCGCCGGACTGAACTGCTTTCAGTGCATCGAGCAGTTCTGCGTCTGATATTGAGAGGTCCAGCTTTGATGCGGTTTTTTCGGAAAGCCGGGGTCTGGCTTCGTCAAAGCGGGTTCTTGCCTCGGCAGTCATTCCGCGTCTCAGAAGCCTGACAACCAGGTTGTTTGCCGCAGAGTCCGTGAAGTCCTGCCATTTACGGTGGTTTCCGATGGTTGAGCTTGCGAGGTTTGCCCAGTTGAGCGCGTCCTCTTCCTTTCCTCGTGAAGAAAGGTAGACACCGTAATTGATCATCCTGTCAACCAGGTCTTCATAAGCCTTGCCTGAGGTTCCGCGTCCAAGCAGCACCCATCTGTCTACTGCAAGGCTGACAGCTTCGGAATAATTCCGGGCAGCTTCGTCGTCGGACATACGGTTTGACAGAATAAGCGAGAACAGGGTCAGCAGATCGATGCCGGTTCTGTCGCGGTAATTCCTCGGCGGAACATAAACGAACCCTGTTGTCTCGCCGAAGGCATTCTGGAACTCTGTCTTTGTTCCGGGATCAAACCCGTAAAGGCTTGTTGTTTCTACATC
>QKCC01000314.1 GCA_003245835.1 Spirochaetales bacterium
GGAGTGGAGCAGCCGCTTCAGGGTTATAGCCGCGGACATTCCGGGTGAACCTGGTTTGAGCAGTGAGATGAGGATCTCTCCGGCTGGTGATGCATTCGAAAGATGGTTCGAGAGTCTGCTTGACGAACTTGGTTACAAAGGCAGGGCTGTTTCGATAGTAGGGCAGTCACTGGGTTCATTTGTCGCCTTGAGATTTGCGGTCAGGAATCCCGACCGGGTTAAAAAGATAAGTCTGCTCACTACACCGGCAGTCGCTCCTGCAAAATACAGCTTTCTTTTTAAAGCGATGTTTCTGCAGCTCTTCGGAAAAAAGGGCAGTGATAAGATAAACAAAATGGTTGCTTACGGCGTGAAAATGGACCAGTGGTCGGCAGCCTTTGGGAACCTGCTGTCGAAGCACACAATGCCTATGACCGAACCCATCCCGGTATTGACCGATGAACAAATGGGCAGGCTTACAATGCCGCTTCAGCTTTTTGCAGGCGATCATGATGTGCTTCTGCGAACTCCAGAGACTGTGGACAGGCTTCGCAGGCTGACTCCGCAGACAGAAATTAATCTTCTGTCCGGTGTGGGGCATGTTGTAATAGGGAAGACTTCGGAGATAATGGAGTTCATGACGAGATAGATGATTGGATCCTCTTATTAGGAGGATCCAATGCTGAACCGCCGATCGCTAGAAAGTTTTGGAGCAGATAATGAATTACACTAAACTTTTTGAATCAATCAAGCAAAAAGCTATTAGAGGCACGTCGTGTGATATTGATTCTATAATGGAAATTCTCAATGAAGCAGATATCCCAATTACACGTGCAGTAGATTTTTATCTTGGTTATGTCTCCAAAGATGCGGGAATAAAGCGGTTGGAATATTATTTTTTTTCAGGAACGCAGATACAGCGGAATTATTGTTGTTTATTTTTTGCCAGAAGAAACGAATGGAAATTAATCAACAAAGCATACGAGGAAGGGCGTATTGATAAAATACAGGCATATTCAAGATAGGGCTGCTAATTTTCAGGCTATTTATACAGAGACGGAAGAGGCAGGAATCGAACCTGCCTCTGCGCAATTGCAGACAACGGTTTTGAAGACCGCGGAGACCACCAGATCCCATCTGCTTCCGCGGTGAGTATAGCATAATATCCGGCGGCTGCAAATCGAAGCCGGTGGTTTTTCGGGCCGGTCCCGGATTATTTTACCGACACATTTATTATGTTCGGTGCCGAACTAATCCTTGAAATCAGTTGATCGGACGGCATATCGTCAAGTTTGATTGTACATACCGCGGCCTTATCTCCCTCAAAAATACTGTTCTGCATCTCTTCGATATTTATCCCGTCGTTTCTGATCTCGTCCAGCACACCGGCAAGAACGCCGACATGGTTGAAGTGCCGGACCACAAGGCTGATGTCTGTTTCACTTTTTCCTCTGAGGTTGACCGTATTCGGAGGATTCCCGCTGTTATGATATTCGCGTATGATTCTGACCGTTTCATCGGCAATTGCCTCCGCTGCCTCTTCGGTTGAGGCCCCGATGTGGTGGGTGCCCGTTATGGCAGCGGCCAACTCCTTGTCTGTAAATTCGCCCGCTGCTGCGGAGGGTTCATTTTCATAGACATCGAGCGCAGCCTTTATGCCTTTTTCACGGATCGCCTTTTTAAGAGCCTCTGTGTCTACAATCTCACCTCGCGATGTGTTAATGAATACGGCGCCTGGTTTCATGGCGTCGAAAAAACCGCCGCTGATGAAATGTTCAGTCTGGGGTGCCGCCGCCAGGTGGACTGTAACTGCGTCCGAGAGTTTCGCGACGTCTTCCGGCAGACTGCAATACAGGATTCCAAGTTCTTCAGCATGTTCTTTTGTCAGGCTTCTTGACCATGCAGCGACCTTCATCCCGAATGCCTTTGCGCGGACTGTGACGGCTGTGCCGATTGAGCCCATCCCGATTACCCCGAGAGTCCGGCCCTTTATACCGGCCGCCTTGCTGTAAAGTTTTTTATTCCAGGTTCCGGCACGAAGATCAGCTGTACAGTCGGCAATTCTCCTGTCAGCTGCTATCAGCAGTCCCATGACCAGTTCGGCAACCGCTGCGGTATTCTTTCCCGGGCAGTTTGCAACATGGATGCCAAGCCGTGAGGCGGTTTCAAGGTCTATCGTATTTACGCCTGCCCCTGCTCTGACTATAAGGGAAAGCTTTTTTCCCGCTTCAATGGTCTCTTTTTTTACCTTCGTGGACCTCACAACGAGCACATCGTAAGGAGCTATGACTTCTGCAAGAGATTCCGCCGTCAAATCCGGATTCATGAGGCATTTCAGTCCCGAGGCTTCCAATTCCTGAACGGCAGTTTCGGAAAGTTTGTCGGCAATTAAAACTTTCATTTTTTATCTCCTTGTTTCAGTATAAATCCATTTCAGTTCCCACGCAATAAAATTATGGATTAGGCATAAAAAACGTAAAATTATGATGTTAAGATAAAAATTGATGTTTTAAATTGATGTAAATAGCGCAATGTGCAGATAAGGATTGCAGCTTGAACATCATTTTTGTACGGTGTTCGGTGATGCTTTTTGTTTTACATTCTTTACATTCGTTTTACGTCCCCTTAACCGCACAATTTTTAATAAAAGCTATATTTCGGTATCAACATAAGATGAGGAGAAGAGAATGAAACAGACTGCTGTAAAGTTTTTGCTTAACGTTGTGATAACCGGGTTTTTTATGGCACTGATGGAACCGAAATTGACCGGAATGGGCCTGCATGAATGGGGAGGGCTGGCAATCGGTCTATTCTTCATTGTGCATATTCTGCTGCACAGCAAATGGATTGCAGGCGTAACAAAGGTTTTTGCGAAAAAGCTGCCTGTGAAAACAAGGGTCAAATACCTTTTGGATGTGCTGCTGCTCTCCGGATTCAGTCTTATTATAGTCAGTGGTATGGGGATATCAAAAACAATTGATTTTTCATGGCTGCACATGGAGAACTCGGTTCCGTGGAAAGGGCTTCATGTTTCCGGTTCGATGATAACGCTGATTGCCGTAGGCATACATCTTGGATTGAACTGGAATTGGGTAATGAAGAGATTTTCAACCGGTAGAAGGAGGGCGGTAAATGCTTAAAAAAATAATAAGCATAACTGTCGTGCTTGTCCTGACTATCGCTATGTTTTGGGCAGTCGATAATACCGGGTTCGGAAACAAGCTTTCGATGGTATTTTCAATGCAGGAACAGGGCAGCATGCACACCACCCCTCCACAGGCGGAACAGAAAAGTTCTACTGGTACTGAACAGATCGCTCCGCAGGCGGGACACCCGCACGAAGAAGTCAGCATTGGTACTATGCTGAAAAGCCTGTTGTACTATATTATTATTCTGGCCTGGACGGTAACGGCTGTTTTCAATCTGGAAAAAATGCTGCGTTATTTGTCAAAAAAAAGAAAACCCGGAATATTAATTTCAGGAAACCGAATATAAAACTCCTGCAGATACACTATATTGATTTCAATTCACCAGGGGGGCAAGTCCGGGGCTACTGGCTCCCCTGATTATTACTATTCAAATCATCAAATATATAAATCTCAATATGTTAACACTTGAGTTAATGGGGAAAAAGTGTTATGAATGTCATTAAAGTAGAATTGCAATAAAGTTATGAACATATTACACATTGACAGAAGCGTTTTCTTTCAGAAAATTATCAAAAATGGTTTGGTTGATCCTGAATCAAATATTACCGGCTGCTCAACAGTTGCTGAAGCGTTACAGCTTCTTGCAGGTAACAGCTTCGATCTGATCCTGACAGCACAGGAACTTAACGACGGGACCGCGGAAGATTTTTTAATTGCATATTCAGAAGCGGGATTCGAAGATGTTCCGGTGATTATGCTCTCGTCAACCGATTCCATAAAGGTAAGGGAAAAGTATTTTAACCTTGGTGTTATAGATTTTATTTCCAAAAATGATTTCAGCGATACGAAGCTGAACGAACATTTGGACAATTTATTAAGTCAGGACAAGGTTACCAGCTGCCTAAGGAATGCGTCTATTGCCATTGTAGACGACAGCCGCTTCAGTCTGACCGTGCTTAAAAATATCCTGAATCTGCATCGGATAAGCAATTTCAGAACTTTCACGGATCCCGATGAATTAGTGGGATCGGATACCGCTTATGATGTTTATCTGATAGATATGGTTCTGCCGAATATTTCGGGACGTCAGCTGATTATGAAACTCAGAAAGCAGTTCCCGATGGCTGTAATAATTGCGATATCATCCCTTGATAACTATAAAAATATCCTGCATGCGCTTGAAGCCGGAGCGGATGACTACATTATAAAAACCTACGACGCCCGTTTGATGATTGCCCGTCTTAAAACCAATTTCAGAAATTACTGTGTGATGAAAGAGCTGGAGAACAGACGGGAGCAGATGGAAGAGATGGCTGTTACCGATGAGCTGACCGGTGCCAAAAACCGGAGATATCTGCTTGAACAGCTTGATAGAGCGGTGAAGAATTCAGACAGGTATGGTTATCCTCTTTCAATATTGCTGATTGATATTGACTTCTTTAAGCGGGTAAATGATGTTTACGGGCATAGCGGGGGTGATAAGGTCCTTAAAAAGCTTGTATCGATCATAATGTCAAACTGCCGTGAGGTTGATATTTTCGGACGTTACGGCGGTGAAGAATTTATTTTAATTATGCCTTACACAGATATTTCCCAGGCGGCGGTTACCGCGGAAAAAATCAGAAAGATGTTTGAGGCGATTATTTTTCACGAGGTTTCCGCCAGTTTGAAGGTAACGTTCAGCGGCGGACTCTGCCAATGGGAAAGCGGGACCGGCGAACAGCTGATTAAAAAGGCTGACGAACTTCTTTATGCAGCAAAGGACAGCGGACGCAACAATATCAAGTTCTGATTGAAAGACTCAGCGGGATTTGTACTCTTTATACAGCGCCAGCATTGCAGCTTCAAATTCGCCTTTCTGAAGCGCAGGAATTGCCTGCAGTTCGAGAGCGTTCGTCGGACATGTGGTAATACAGGGCGGAGCGTAATCCTTATCAATACAGGCTGTGCACTTTACCATTTTTCCGTCCTCTCTGAACTGCGGAACATCAAACGGACAGGCCTCAAAGCAGGCTTCACAGCCTGTACATTCCTGTTCATTTACAAGTACCGCTCCGTTCTCTGATGATTTAAAAACGGCCTGTACCGGACAAACCTGCAGGCATGCGGGCTGAACACAATGCAGACAGGAAAGAGACAGGGTTGCTGATGAAATATTCGGAAAATCACCCCTCCATATATTCAGGACCCGCCTGTAGCTTATACCGCAGTCAACCCTGTTCCAGATTTTACATGCTGTCTCACAGGCTGAACACTGAATGCAGTTTTCTTCGTGAAAAACCAGGCACAGTTCCGGCTTACTCATATTTTACGACCTCGACTAAAGTCTGGCTGGACATGGCTGTAATCAGCGGATCGCAGGCTTTTTCCGGATCGACGCTGTAAAGCAGATTTACGTTTGCCCCGCCGTCAAGCACCGGTGTGTCCGGCAGCCCAAGCTCTTTACAGCCCTGCCGCCAGCCGTGAAGCATCATTACCGTATCAGGCCTGATGCCCGGATAAATCTCGGCTTTTAATTTCAGCCAGCCGTGCGGCGAGCTTACCTTAACCCAGTCTCCGCTGGTGATACCTCGCTCTGCTGCTGTTTCAGGGTGTATATGAAGCGCAGGCTCAGGCTGCAGTTCACGCAGGGCGGGAACATTGCGCTGCCATGAAGCGGTAAACATCTTGGAGGTATGGTAATCGGACAGCACCAGCGGGTAGCTTTTTATCAGTTCAGGTGTTCCTGACAGGCTCTCGGGGGGCTCCCTCCAGACGGGCAGCGGTGAAAAACCGGCTTTTTCAAACTCGGTATTATAAAGCGCGACCTTGCCCTGCGGCAGGTACGGCGCTTTGTTGAGGCGGGTACTCGGCCTGCTGAATGCCTTCCGGTAATTGCCGTACTGTCTTCGGGTTTCAGGAATGTCATAGAACCTGCCTATGGGGTATTGCCGAAGCTCATTGACAGACATTCCAAAGGGTTCCAGCATGAAATTCTGGCAGGCGGTCATGTCGCCGTTCCAGAAGTCGCTTCCATACCCCATCGCTGTTCCCAGATCCAGAAAGAACTCGTGAATTGATTTAAAATCTCCGGCAGGTTCAACAACCTTCTGTCTGGCCATTATCCAGTTGCCCCTGCATTCAAACGGATGCGAAGACTCGTAGGGGACTGTGGTCGGAAGAATAATATCGGCATACTGCATGTCTTCTGTTTGAGTTACATCGGCAGCTACATAGAAATCCAGTTTCCGGAGGGCTTCCGTAACCTTCCTTGAGCCTCTGGTACTGACTGTCGGCTGGGTCCCAGGGGCAATAAGCGTTCTGATCGGATAGGGTTTACCGGTCAATATCGTTTCAATCATGGGGTAATAAGCTGAAGACGTTCCCTCTATAAAAGGCTGGAAGGCCTTCGGAAATTCAGGGGCAGCGAGTTTTTCAATCATTTCGGGGGTGTAGCGTTCCGGCATGTTCACTGACTGCGGCATCGGCATTCCGGCAGCGCCGCCGGGAGGGCCTCCTCCGGGCAGGTTGCACCCCGGTTTATCAAGATGTCCCGTGATTGCTATCAGCATGGCCGCAGCGCGTATTGCATCGTTTGAAGAGGGCATATGCTCAACACCGTTGCCGAGGTCTATCAAGGCCCGGGGTGTCTGTGCATAGGTCCGGGTCAAATTGTATATTTGTGATGCCGGAATCCCGGTAATTCCTTCGGCCCATTCGGGAGTGTACTGCTTTACATGTTCGCTCAGTTCGGAAAAACCGTAGCACCATTCATCAACAAAGTCTTTATCATACCAGCCTTCATCAATAACTATATTAAGCATCGAGAGCGCCAGAGCGGCATCAGTGCCGGGTCTTATCGGCAGCCAGATGTCCGCCATTCCGGCGTCAGGTTCGACCGACGGTTTTATTGCCGCAATCTTCGCGCCCCTGTTTTTGGCTTTTACGAATTCCTTTGCGGTGCCCATCGCCGGCCCGGAATATATCGGCTGGCGGCCCCATAATATTATAAAATCGGTGTTCGTGTAGTCACAGACAGGTCTGCTCCCGATTGTGTACGAGAATGCAAAGTTCAGCTGCATTGCGCAGATGCCGCTGTGCCCGTAGTTCGGGCTGCCGTGCGCGATTAAAAATCGCTGGATAAAGTCACTGTAGTTCCGGCGGGCCGGGGATAAAATCCCCAGTGATTCGGGTCCGTATTTTTCTTTCTGGTCATTCAGCTTTTCCGCGATTATCCGGACTGCATCATCCCATGTGATTGCCCTGAATTTGCCGTCGCCTTTTTTTCCGGCACGCTGAAGCGGGGTTTTAAGCCGATCAGGTGAATAAACCCACTGGGGTGCCGCCTGGCCCTTCGGGCAGAGCGCCCCCCTGTTTACGGGGGATTCTTTCATACCGGCGGCCCGCAGGAATTTTCCGTTTTTTACAAAGGCATATATGCCGCAGCCCGCGGAGGGGCCGCACATTGCGCAGAATGAAGGAATTACGTCTTCACCTCTTTTACAGGCCAGATCTTTTGCCTGATCATAGGTGAGTCCGCAGTTATTTTGTACATGTATGGAGTCTTCGGACATAATTCCCCTCTTTCGCGGGTATTATACTATATTTCCGGCACAGCGAAACAGATTTTTAATACTGCTGCAGATACCTCAGACCCAAGGCGAAACTGCGCCCGGTCCCTGCACGCAAACATATCGGTGCATTCCATGGATTTTGCCGGAATAGTATCTTGCCATTTCGGCAGTAATTCCGACAGCCGGAATATCTTTAAGAACCCTGCGGCCGGAGAGGTTCCTGTCTTTGAGCGTTTTCCGGTGCATATCTATCATGCTTGCGGGAACAAAGCAGGATGCAGTTGCATTTGCTGTTATATACGCCGATACATACCCCGGCACTACCCCGAAGCTGATGACTGCTCCCTGTTCTTCGTCTATTACAGCGACCCGTGCATCAGGATCCAGCGGTCTTTCCGGCCAGAGTCCTGCCTGAATAGTAACCGGCTCTTTTGTGCCGGACTTGATCCTGTCGTCGGTCATTGTTTCAAGATATTCAGGGTCCTCATAAACTATGCCGCCCATTTCCATAAGAACACATTTTTCAGAGGCCTCGAAAGAAACGCGGCCTTCATCACCGAAGAGGGCATTACCGAGGGCCTGCAGTTCTTCCCTGCCGGCTTTTTCTCCATCCGGGATCGGCTCAGTCCAGCCTTCCGGAAGCTTTTTCATTTCGGCCGGAAGAAACACAAATCCCGCGTCCCCTCGGGCGCGAATAATAAAGAGTTCAAGCTCGCTTATTAAATTGTTTTCGATTTTAAGTCTTCCGTAGAAGATAGCTTCCGCACCGCTTTCATCAACGTTGGCAGTCACGAAAAGCTGTCCCTGCACCGGGTCACAGAAACACTGGGCAATATAATTCAGTCCGGTAACGGTTTTCCAGCAGCTCATCATCAGAAGGGCGCCGCCCCTGCAGTTTTCAGTGGCCGCATACGAATCCGCGAGCGGAAGTAATCCGGGATTATGCTGAATCATCGATTCCAAAAGAAGATCTGCATATTTTTTCATAATTTTTTCCTGTTGAAAAACCTGCCGCGGGGGCAGGCTGCAAACGGCAGGTTCCGGAAGCTTGTCTGTTTTTCAGTAGCTGCTTCCGGAACTTCAGATTAGTAAATTATTATACTGAGAATTGTGAGAACTACGGTTGCCAGAAAGGTTACTCCGACTGTTGAAAACAGAATAGGCGGATACCCTTCTTTGTGTTTGATACCGGTGAGCAGAAGTATAGCTACTACCATTGTTCCGAACGGGAGGGTGTCAAGAACCATTCCGGAGAACTGTACAAGCCTGTGAGCCGCAACCGTGCTTATTCCCATAACGGGTATGAAAAGGTCTCTTGCAAGGTTGAACATAACAATCAGACCTGACATGGAAGCGGAAATACCGATTACTGACATCGATATGAAAGAGAACAGAATGTACGGATTTATAACTCCCTTCATACTGCTGATTCCGTCGACCATCCACTGGAAGGCCGGAGTCGCGGAAATAAGATTTCCGAGCGCCATGTTGATAAGGATAATTGCAGGAATACCTGCGATTTCGGCACCGTTGTTAAAGGACTCGGTAAGTGATTTGAGTTTACCTGTGCCGGCACCTATTCCGCTTTCTTTGTCATATGGCATGTATTTGAATAGAAGCAGAACCGAGATTGCAAGCCCGCAAAGAAGCGAAAAGAACGGGTTCAAATGAAGAATGTTGTAGCATACAAAAACAACGCCTACCGGGATCAGCAGGAAAAACCACGGCGGTAGATTTTCTTCATCAAATTTTGCGTGAGTCAGCGGTCCGAACTCAAATTTCTTGCCTGCGGCAACATCTTTTTCCCACATTTTGGACATTCCCCAGAGTGAGAACACCAGAATTATTATGCCGCCCGGAATCGCGAGCGCAGGTGCAGCCATCGCGCTCGTATCAACGAGGAACTGGACTGCAATGATGTTCATAATTGACGGTGTACCAGGAAGGGCCCCGCCGATTGTCGAACCGAGGATGATGAGTACCGCTATAAAGCGCCTGGGTATATTTACCTCGTGCATGATGCTCGCTGCAATGGCGATCTGGGTAAATAATATTGCGAAGTTGTCAATTCCGGCGTATGCCATCAGGATTCCCATCATTATAATCAGGAATGCTCCTACCAGCCTTTTTTTCGGATCGGACAGTTTTCCTGTTAAAGCCCTGAGTACGGTTTTTGCGAATGAATCTGCAGCGCCGGTAACAGAGACAAGCTTTCCGAATGTAGCTCCTGCAAGAAAGAGCGGAATCAGTGTTCCGGCCATCATTCCGATACCCTTGCCGATTTGATCATCCCAGCTGGACCCTATGGCAAGACCGCTTGTAACCATCAGGACAAGTGCTACAAGGATCGAAACCCATGACAGATGGAGCCCTTTGTATGTCAGGACGATGAGCATTACAAAACCCAACAGAACTCCGAAGATTGAAAGTGCGATAGACATTTAACCCTCCTACCTATGCTTTTTTATGAAAGACATTAATGCTTTTGCTTGATATTGGGAACATTATAGATTCCTGATTTTCAGTTATCTACATGACGAAAGAACAAAAAAACTTTTTGATTTGTGCACAAAGACCAAATAGCCAGATCCGGGTTACATCCCAGCACAAAAACTGCCCGTAATTTGTGCTCCTGACATGATGTCTGCTGCCGCTCTGTTGATTATAATGCTCACGTATTTAAACCCGAATTATAGGATCTACTATCACAAGGAGATTATACATAATGTACAAGATTGCAGATACCTGTGTCGGATGTCATAACTGTGCAATGGAGTGCCCCATGCAGGCTATCGGCTATGTGGGCCTTAAAAATGAGATCGACCAGGATAAGTGTATTGAATGCGGTTTGTGTGAGAAGCTCTGCCATACCGCATCCATCCGGGATGTTGATGCCGTAACAGTTATTGAAAAACATCCGCCGATTAATATGGAATGCGACGTTGTAGTCTGCGGTTCCGGAACCGGTATGATTGCCGCGGTAAGAGCCGCGCAGGCGGGGAAAAAAGTAATAGTCCTCGAGAAATCAAAAAAGACCGGCGGAAATACGGATTACGCCCATATGTTTTTTCCGGTATACACCGAATGGCATAAGAAAAATAATTTTGAAGATGTCCGGATCGATGCGGTCGAAGAGTTCTGGAACCGCTCCGGTAAAAAGATTGAACGGGAACTAATTGAAACTGCGGTATATAAATCGGGAGAATTCTTTGACTGGCTTCTGCAGTTTCCTGATACAAAAAAGGCTTTTGATATTGTCTCGCTCGGAGAAATGAGGAATGTCGGCCCGATGTACACATCCGCGATGATCGTGTTTCCCGACAGGATGTACGACAACCTGCTGTGCCGTGACCCCGCCATTGGGCCCGGCTGGGCAGGTACCTTTATAAAGAACCAGATGTTTAAAACTATCCGCGAACAGAAGCTCGACGTCGAAATATTGACCGAACATGCCGCGAAGCATCTTGTAACGGATGAAAGCGGAACCGTTACAGGTGTTACCGCTGAAAATCCCGGCGGAACCGTAAATATCAGCGCGAAGGCTGTAGTACTCGCAACCGGGGGAATGGGCAGAAGTGATGAAAAACTTCAGAAGTACTTCAATTTCTTTGACTGCGAGACACCGATTCACCGTTTTTCAGTACCGACCGATACCGGCGACGCGATAGATATGCTTCAGGAACTTGGTGTTGAGCCCGACCCGGAACGTATGTTTGCTTCTATATTCGGTCCGGCTCATCATCCCTTCAGCTATTGTGTGTTTCGTATCATGGAACACCCGACCTGTCTGAGTGTAAACCTCAACGGCGAAAGATGGCAGGATGAAACCGGCGGACTGATGACCGGACGGAAAACCATTCAGAATGAGCCGAAAGAGGTTGCATACGGTATTTTCAGCCAGGCGGCAGTCGACCGGATTGCGAAAGAGTACCTTGATGATCCGGCCCTTGCCAAAGAAAAATTTGTTTATGAATGCTGGCAGGAAGACCTTGATGACCTCCCTTCCCAAGCCTCCGGTTTATAAGGCGGATACGATAGAAGAGCTTGCCGTAAAGGTGGGAATGAACCCCGTTAAACTGCGAGCGACAGTCGACCGCTATAACGGCTTTTGCGAAAAAGGGACTGATGACGACTTTAACAAGCCGAAGCAAAATCTTGTCGGCATTGAAGCAGCGGGACCGTATTACGCGATCTATGGTCAGAGATTCTCGGAAGGTGCCTTCGGCGGACTTCGCATTAATACGAAAGCCGAGGTAACGAGAGCGGACGGTTCGGTTATTCCCGGTCTGTACGGGGTGGGTGATGCAACGTCATCAATGCACCGGCAGGGCGAGCTGGCCCCGATATCGGAGCTTACATGGGCAACTGCGACCTCATACATTTCGGGCGGCAATGCTGTTGAATACATCAATAATCCGGAAAAAGCGGGGGGAAGAAAGTGAGTTCAGTGATAAGAAAACCGAATATGACGCCTCAGAAGACGGCGATGCCTGTTCAGGACCCTTCTGTCCGGATTGGCAATTACGATGAAATAAAAACAGGCTATACCGAAGAGCTGGCAGTTCTTGAAGCAGAAAGATGCATGAACTGCCCGGGACGCTACTGTTCGTCAAATTGCCCGATTCATAATCAGATCCCCGAGATCAATGAAAAAATAAGGGAAAGGGATTTTGAAGGAGCCTGGAAGCTGCTTAACAGCAGCAGTCCGCTTCCGGAGGTATGCAGCCGGGTATGCGATCAGTCAAAGCAGTGTGAAAGCGATTGCTCGAGGGGTATAAAGCATGAACCGGTCGGAATCGGCGGTCTCGAACGTTTTCTTGCCGACAGGTTTGCCGGCAGCAATATCGGCATTATCAGGGAGCCTTCAAACGGAAACAGGGTTGCGGTAATCGGCTCAGGGCCCGCAGGAATCTCGGCGGCATGGGACCTTATGAGAATGGGCTACGATGTTACCGTTTTTGAAAAGCAGCAGGAGCCCGGCGGGCTGATGATGTACGGTATTCCGAATATGAAGCTCGATAAGGCGGCGCTTACAAAGCGGTTCGACCTGATGAAGGCGCTCGGAATCAGTTTTAAATGCAATACCGAAGTCGGCAAAGATATTGCCTCGGATGCAATACTCAATGAATATGACGCTGTGCTTCTTGCAGTCGGAACGGCCGAACCAAGGGTTCTCCATGTCCCCGGCAGAGACGCTGCCGGCGTTGTTCCAGCCGTGGACTACCTCAGGGCCGGAACCATGAAGCTTCTTGAACCAGGTTATGAACTTGAACCGGAACTTGATGCGGCAGGCCGGAACGTCATTATTATCGGAGCTGGCGATACCGGGACCGATTGTGTCGCTACGGCAGTAAGACAGGGCGCGGCATCCGTTTACCAGCTCGAGATTACACCCCGGCCCGATGAAGCACCGGGCACGCCCAAACTTCCATGGAAGGACTGGCCGAAAATATTCAGGACAGAATACGGGCAGGAAGAAGCTGCGGCTAAATTCCTTGATGATCCGAGAGTGTACAGTATTACTACAAAAGAGATCATCACCAATGAAACTGGAAAGGTTGAGGCTGTAAGGACTGTAACCGCGGACGGACACGAAAAAATATGGAAGGCTGACCTTGTGATTACGGCGATGGGATTCAGCGGTCCGGATCGCAGACTCCTGAATAAAATCGGCATAACCCCGGATGATCGCGGTAGACGGGTCTCGAAAAGGTTTTTGCCTGTGGGGATGCCAGGACCGGGCAGAGTCTTGTTATCCGGGGAGTCGCTGAAGGCAAGGGAGCAGCTGCGTCGATTGATAATTGGCTCAAATCCCGATAGCACGGGATATAATCCTCTAAGATGGGGGTGTCCAATCA
Organism: Spirochaetales bacterium; assembly: GCA_003245835.1. Taxonomy (GTDB): domain Bacteria; phylum Spirochaetota; class Spirochaetia; order UBA9216; family UBA9216; genus Thalassospirochaeta. The sequence continues at coordinate 13,540 of QKCC01000314.1, forward strand.
GGGATTGGGCACCCCTTTTTCATTTTTTCAGTGATGCCGCAGCATTTTCACCGGCCATTCTGCCCGAGTTAAGCGCAAATCCGAATCCGTGCCCGCTCATTTCAACATTATATACGTCGGCATCGACCCCTCCGAAATCCACACCAGCAACATACAGCCCCGGAACAGGATTGTAGTCATCGTTGAGCGCCCTGAACTGCTGATCCACCCTGATTCCGCCGTGGGTTATCAGCATATCGACACCTGCTTTTACCGCGTAATACGGCGGTTCCGAACATTCAAGCATGCTTCCTCGGTTTTTTGCGTACGCGGCATCACGTCCGGATCTGCAGTACGAGTTGTATCTGCCGATCGTTTCAATAACGCTTTCCGCCGGACATCCTATAAATTCGGCAATCACTTCGAGGCTGCCGGATTCAACCGCGATGCCTTCCTGAACAGCCTTTTCGATAGTCTGTTCAAGCCTGAGCTCCGCATCCGGCGATATATGGATGAGTTCTATCATGTCGCGCCCTTCCGAAAGGGTTTTCTTCATAGCTGCGCTGTCGAATATTACCCACATCTCGGCTTCAGGCTGCCTAAGGCAGGCATTAGCCGCCATCGAGAAATTATATACAATACCCTCGTCGGCAAACCTTCTGCCGCTTCGGTTCAGCCAGATGTTCCAGGGTTTACCGAGAAGCAGGTTTAGAGGTTCAAATCCCCTGATCTTGGGAGCTGCCATTTCCATGGCGAAATTACCCTCTATTCCGGCACCTGCTTCAAGCGCCATTCTTACCCCGTCCCCGGTATGGCGCATGCCTCCGCCGGCGGCAACCTTGTCCGGGTTGAAATCGGGATAGAATCGGCTTATCATGTCCGCATTCCCCGCGAAGCCGCCGGTGCATATTATTACCTTTGATGCCTCAATCCTGATTTCTCCGTCCTGCTTCGATTCGGCCATAATGCCGAAGACTGCCCTGCAGGAATCAAGTATGAGTTTCTTCCCGGTGCAGCCGGTAAGGAGCTTTACCCCGCTGCTTCTGCAGTATTCTGCCAGCACTTTGATAACAGCCTTGCCTGCGTTGAGGTCCTTGTCCGTTATATGAAATACCTCCGGGGTCTGCCCCGGAAGATGATGTACAACATCCGTGAACCCGACGCCCTTTTCGCTGAGCCAGTCTATTGTTTCGCCGCTCTTGTCAATAAGCGTTCTGACAAGATCAGGATCTATCTTCCAGTGAGAAAATTCCATGGCTGATGTAAAGATCTGATCCGGATCGGCTTTTATCAATTTTGTTTTCTGAAGCCGGCTGTTGACGGCAAAGACTCCGCGCGGAAAAAGTCCGTTACCGCCGACGTTCGCATTTTTTTCAATAACGATTACTTCGGCGCCGGCTTCAGCTGCTGCGGCAGCTGCTGCCATCCCTGAAGCTCCCCCTCCGACGACGGCGATGTCGCATTTCAAAAGCATGATCTCTCCTAGAAGGGGGCCGCCTGGCCCCTCTTTTTATTGCTGTATTCAAGAATTCTCAATGAAAAAATAAACGAGAAAAGTTCATTGCCGTCCTCGACCTTCGTATCAAGCAGTTCAAGGCAGCGTTTTATTCTGTACGATACTGTATTCCTGTGGATCTTCATAATGTCAGCAGTTTTTGAGATGCTTTTTAAAGATTCAAGGTACATATGAAGAGTAGGGACCAGATCCGTGTGATGTTTAATATCATAGTCTTCAAGGGCAAGAATTTTTCTGTGGCAGAACTGCTTCAGATCATAAATTCCTGAAGCTGTATCAAACATATGGTAAATCGAGTTTTCGTTATACGCGAAATACATACTCCCGTTTTTAAGGGTTGAAGCCACGTCGAGCATACACCGGGCCTGCTGGAAATGATCATAAAGCTCGGACAGATCCGGAAAGCCCCGGCTTATGCCTGCTATCAGGTTGTACTTTCTAAGGATTTCAGTCATCCCGGGTTTTTCCTTTTCCCAATCGCTGATCCATTTTTCAGAATTATATACCCTGACAATCAGGTTGTCATAAGCCATTGTGCGGCAGCGGGTTGATTGCTGAAAAGAGTTTATGATCTCTTTTATCGGCGCGGTTGCCTGGTCCCCGCCTGTACAAATCACCAATACATAGTTATATGGTTTGCTGTTCCAGTCCAGGATCTTTATACATTCCTGCATGCTCTCGGCCGGGACTTTCTCTCCGTTGAGAAGCCGTATCAGGATATTGTCCACGGCGCGCTTATTGGAAGATATCTTATAATTTTTTCGCTGCATCTGGATGACGGCAAAGTAGGAAAGAATTTCCATCAATTCAATATCTTCTTCCCGAATCGGCCGGCAGTATGCTGACGCTATCATTGTTCCGACATGGACTCCGCCTACGATCAGGGTTTTAATCAGCCGGGGAATCGGCAGATGGCTGTCTTCAACGATTACAGGCAGGTGACTTTTTATTGAACCCTGATGGGCTGATTCAACCTCTTTCCGCTGACTCTGCATCAGGGGCTGGTGCCCTGATTCATTTATTACGGTTTTTTTCCAGGCCGGATCTTTTATTTCGACATTTTTTGAATAGGCAAGTATTATCTGTGCCCTGTCTTCTATGAAGACAGGGTTCCCGAGCACTTCGAATGCCAGATCGGCTATCCCCTGAAGAGATGTTATATGTGTTCCCCTGCATAAAAGTGAGCATATCTCTTTTGTCTCATCCGCCATCAAGAGCCCCCGGTATTTTCCGCCAATTATAGCACGGGATTTTAAAAAAAATCATCAGATTTGTCACTGCAACCCCCGCTTTACTGCGTCAAACCTGATGAGGTATCTATTTTATGTTCTGTATTCGCCTTACTCAGCCCGCTTAAATCCTTAGTGAGGCATGGTATGCTTCCTGGTTTGCATGGTAGAAGGTCCGTCCGGTTGCTGCGCAGTCCCCGATAACATGTACATCGGATCCGTATCTGCCCAGAAGCTGAAGCCCGAGTTTATTTTCCGGTTTTACTCCGAGTGCAATAATCACCGTTTCTGCTATATACAGCTGCCGTTCTCCGTCGGGAGCAGTGGTCTCAACACCGGTGTCGGTAACAGCCGTGATTCTTCTTTCGCCGACCAGTCTGACCCCGTATTGATTAAGGTGGCTGAAAAGGTCAGCCTTGTTGAAAATAGGCATATTCGCACAGAATTTATCGACCGGAAGCAGATCGATGACGGTTACATCTTTACCTTCCATAGCGAGCGTCAGCGCGCATTCGAGTCCCGAAAGGCCGCCGCCGCAGACGACAACGCTGCTGCCGGTTGCTGTATTTTTCGAGTCCGCATCCATTACTGATATTACATTCGGGCCGTCAATGCCGGGTATACCCGGAACAAGACAGCTGGAACCCGTTGCGACAATGACGGCATCCGGGTTTTCGCCTTCAACGGTTTCGGCTGTTACTTCGGTATTCAGTATTATCTGAGCCCCGCAGGCCAGGGTTGTTCTGATGTCCCAGTCGAGGTAATTGCGCAGGTATTCCTTGAACGGCGCGGATGTTGCCTCTTTCAGAAGCCCGCCGAGCGAATCACTTTTTTCGTACAGCTTGACGCTGTGCCCGAGTCCGGTCAGCGTCTGTGCCGCCATCATGCCGCCCGGTCCTCCGCCTATGACCATCACCTTTCTGCGTTTTTCAGGCTGCAGCGGAAGAATGCTTCCCGGCGTTCCCATCCTCGGGTTAACCGCACAGCGCATTGAGGTCCCGTATGTATTGGCGTTTCCGCATTGATCGCAGCGCGTACAGGGCCTTATGTCATCAACCCTGCCGCCTATAGATTTTGAAATCAGTTCGCCGTCGGCCATGTAGGACTTAGCCATAGCCACAATATCCGCCTTGCCGGAAGCTATAATCTCTTCAGCTTCGGCGAGCGAGGTGATATTGCCTACAACGGCTACAGGCACCCTGAGTCTTTTTTTCGCTTCGGCGGCAAAGCCCACGTTAAGCTGCCGACCCTTGAAATAAGTCGGAATAGTGTAAGCGGCCGCAGAGAAATCAAAGATATTTCCCCTTGAGACATGAATTATATCAACGTAATCCTGGGATGCTTCCATGAAATCGAGCGACTCCGAAAGTTCAAGCCCGCCGGGAGTATCTTCCTGCGCCGAAACCCTGATTTCAATTACCATGTCGTTTCCGACCGCCTCCCGTACAGCCCTGAGGACCTCGAGCGGCCATCTGCGCCTGTTTTCGGGGCTGCCTCCGTATTCGTCCGTTCTGACATTGCTTGCGGGAGACAGGAACTGTGCAATAAGGTTGTTATGGGCGCAGTGCAGCATGATAATTCTGAACCCGGCCTTTTTGCATCTGACCGCGCAGTCGACATACCTGCCCTTCATGTAGTCCATATCATGCTGATCCATCTCTTTCAAGTGGGTTTCTTCGGGGTTCAGCGGACGTGATGCTGAAACTGCTGGTACCGGCGGACAATTCAGATCCTGCCTCGAGCCCCTGCCTGCATGCGCGAGTTCCACCGATATTTCCGCACCGTTATACCTTGCAGCTTCGACCAGCTGGTTCATGCCGTGAATACAGTCGTCCGAATTCACATTCATCTCGCAGAGCCAGGCCGAATCATTTTCATGCGTGACGGGGGTGTCGCCTACTGTTATGTAGCCGACGCCTGTTTTTGCCTGCCACTCCATGAACTCGAGCATCTCTTCAGTCATGTCCCCGTTCGGGGCGCATTTAAGTACGACGGTCGGGGCGTATTGAAGCCTGTTTTTGAGAGTGACCCCCCTGATCGTGAGCGTTTGGAAAACATGGGAATATTTACTTATATCGTTCAATGTGGTTTCCTTCTGGTACGTAGTTTCAAGACAATCAGCTGATGTGCATTCCGCCGTCAATAGACAGCGCCTGACCGGTAATATGCCCCGAATAATCTGAGCAGAGCCATACAACGGCCCGTGCAACATCCGATACTGTTCCAAGTTTGCCCATAGGTATGACATGTTCTATTAGCAGGTTTTCTTCTTCGGGGTTGGTCGAGAGTGTGTTTGCCATCAGGTTTGTTCCAAGGGTCGGGCCGGGGCATACGACATTAACCCTGATCCCGGTCCGGGCATTCTCGATAGCAGCCGTCCTGGTAACAGCAATCACTGCGCTTTTACTCGGACCGTACGCGCCGAAGTTCGGCGCCATTTTTAACCCGCCTATCGATGCCGTATTGACTATAGCGCCGCTTCCCTGTTTCTGCATCTGCCGCAGTTCATGTTTCAGACAGAAAAAGACGCCCTTGAGGTTTGTGTCCATTATACGGTCCCAGTTATCTTCAGTAACTTCGGTCAGCGGTACATGGGGAATTCTGACGCCGTCGGGACCTATTCCTGCATTGTTAAAAGCGCAGTCAAGCCGTCCGTACTTTTCAACGGTTCTGTCGATCAGACTTTCTACCTCTTTTTCAGAGGCTACATTGCACCTGATGAAGACAGCTTCCCCGCCCAGTTTTTTTATCATCGATACGGTTTCTTCCCCGCCTGCAGTGTTGCTGCCGGTTGAAACTACAACATGTGCGCCGAGTTTTCCGAATTCGAGGGCGGCCTCCCTGCCCATACCCGAAGCCCCTCCGGTAATAAGAACAACCTTGTTTTTTATATCTGCCGGCATATTTTCAACTCCTTGTGCCTTTTTCAGGTCTGTCTGAATTTTCACCGTCAGTATAGCAGCGGGGAGGAATCTTTAAAAATATATATTTCGTCTTACCATTATGCCGTTAAGGTTATACCACTCAGATGTCGAGACCGGCTATGGTTCTTTCCTCTTCGGCCAGCCAATTCTGAATAAAGTCAATAAAGAGTTCGGCTGATTCGGTCATGACATATCCCTTGTGATATGCAACGCCTATCAGAGTGAGGGGGAACTCGTCTTTTATTTTCAGCGCGGCTATTTTTGAACTTGTAAACTGCGACACCATCTTCGCATACTGCGGAACAGGAACGGCTGCAATGCCGGCTTTACCCTCAAGCAGCCGGAAAATCAGTTCCGTACTTTCCACTTCAAATGCTATATCAGGTGTGAATCCTGCTGAAATACAGATCTTTTTGAATGTCTCCGGATCAAGCCTCGTGCTGTCACATATGAATTTCTCATCTTTGAGCTGCCCGATCGATATCTCAGCCCTGGAAGCCAGCGGATGGCCGTTATGCATCAGAATCACGTATTCTTTTCTGTCGAGGATTCTGAAGACAATCCTTTCATCATCTATTTCCCTGTTTGTTATTGCAATATTCAATGAACGATCAAGAATCCTCTCAATCATTGTATCGAATGGAAGGCTGAACTGCCTGATTCCGATCCGGGGATACCTTAGCGAGAACTCTTTAAGAATGTCGGGAAGGAAATCATCGATTGAACATGCGAGAGAAAGGGTCCCCTGGTTTATTTCATATAACCGGTGCACCGTCTGAATTCCTGTTTCGAGCTCCGAAAATGCTACTTCGATGCTTGAAAGAAAAACCCTGCCGTATTCATTAAGCTTTATTTTCCCTTTCCTGTGCTCAAAGAGTGCAACACCTAATTCTTCTTCAAGGCGCGCAATGCTGCGGCTGATATTGGGCTGGGTAACATTAAGAATCTCTGAGGCCTTCGTCACATTGCCTGTTTTCGCCGCCGCCTGAAAATAGCGTAACTGGTTAAATTCCATTCCTGAATTTTAGCATTAAATCGAACATATGTCGCTCTGGTAATACCGGATCGGCAATATTAATTTGATGGTTCAATGTACATTAATGGCGGGTAGTTTGATGCGGTTCGCTGTTGTGCGATTTTCTGTTTGGACGTACAATGATAATTCGATAACACGTCTGTTTAACTATCTGCAAGGAGCCGGAACTGCTTAGAAATACCCGATACCCTGAAGTTTTTAAGCCTGTCACAATTCGCGGAATAACCCTGAAAAACAGACTTCAGTATGCACCGACTGTGGTTCTGCGCTGTACACCGGACGGGAAGGTCACGCCGGAGATGATTGAATATGTTGCGTCCCAGGCCAAAACCGGAGTCGCTTACGTAACTCTCGGAAATGCCCCGGTCGTTTATGACGGCAATTCCTCCTGGCATTGTGAGATGGATATAACAACCGACAGAAGCATCTTCGGACTCTCGAAACTGGTCAACGCAGCAAGAGAGAACGGTGCGGAGATCTCTGTCCAGCTTTCACATGCCGGCAGGGGCGCGCTTCCCAGGGATGGTGAATTCGCGATAGCTCCGTCTGTGGTTCCTGTTCCCGGCCGGGACATTTCAAGAATCAGGGAAATGGATAAAGCTGACCTTGAATACATAAAATCGAGGTTCTGCGACTGCGCCGCCCGATGCGTGCATTCCGGAATGAGAATGATAATGATCCAATGCGGTCACAATAACCTGCTCGGACAGTTCCTTTCACCGGAAAGCAATATAAGAAAGGATCAGTACGGCGGTTCTGCCTTCAGCCGGCAGCGGTACCCTCTCGAGGTTTTAAAGGCGGTGAGGGAAACCGTCGGAGATAATGTAATAATTGAGATAAGGGTCAGTGCAACCGAAGATACCCCCGGAGGGCTTGAATTTGATGAATCGCTCGATTTTATGGTTCATGCCCAGGAATTTATCGATATTGTTCATATCTCGAGAGGCAATATTTACGGCAGCAGCGGCGGTTTTGCCGTCTCGACCCTGTTCAAGGAGCGGCTGCATAATGTTGAATTCTCACGCAAGGCCAAGCAGGTGCTGAGCGTTCCGGTAGCTGTAGTAGGCAACATCAACACTATTGATGAAGCCAATATGATAATTTCATCAGGCAGTGCTGATATTGTTGCCATGGCCAAGGCTTACCAGGCTGATAACGAACTGATCCGCAAATCAATAAACGGGCAGCTGGAAGAAATTAGGCCCTGTTCCAGGTGTGATGAATGCGGTAAATTCCATAAGTACGGAATAAGTATGCGCTGTGCTGTCAATCCGAGGCTTGGAATGGATTTTAAGAACCGCTGTATCATTATTCCTTCCGAAAAGAAGAAGATCCTTGTAGCAGGAGGAGGTCCCGCAGGAATGATGGCCGCGCAGACCCTTGCAATGAAGGGACATTCCGTTATCCTGTTTGAAAAATCCGATCACCTGGGGGGAATGCTTGCAGACGGCTGCAGAATTCCGTTCAAAAGATACATGAAGGAATATCTTGACTGGGATATAAGGGCAACCAGGAAATCCGGCACGGAAATTAAATATAAAACCGAGGTAACAAGCAGTCTTGTTGCAGATGTAAACCCGGACGCGGTTGTCGTAGCCACCGGTTCCCGGTATAAACGGCCCGCTTGCAGCGGTCTGGATAGTCCCAACGTTATTTTTTTAAAGGATCTGCTCTACGGCAAAAGAACGCCCGGCAATGAAATCGTAATCTGCGGTGCAGGCATGTCCGGACTTGAAACGGCACTGATGCTTGCAGAGAGCGGCCGCAGTGTCCGGGTAGTTGATCAAATGTCTACGGGACATTTCGGAGAGGCTTTTCCGGATTTTTATAAAATAGAAATTCTGCAGAAACTGAGGGATCTGATGGTGGTTTTTGACGGAGGAAAGACGATCAGCCGATTCTCCGAACACGGCGCGGTTGCAACGGATTCTGAAGGAAGAAAACACATTATTAAAGCCGACAGTTTTATAATCGCAGCGGGAGTCGAACCGGTCGCCGAATTACCGGAAAAACTGCTTGGTGAATATCCCGGTTATATCTACCCGGTCGGCTCCTGTATGGGGACCGGCAGAAACCTCTATAATGCCAACCAGGAAGCCTTTTATACAGCTATCGCGCTTTAAGCCGAACCTGTTCCGGCATTCCTGAAATAATTAATCAGATATTCGTAAAAGCTCCTGCTTGATTCTGTTATGTGTTTTCTTTTCAGCATTGAAATTCCCATGACTCGCTGCCCGACAGGTTCAATAATGTGAAGGGGAGTCGCCAGAATTTCCTGCGGCGGGAATTCCCTGAAATGAAATATATACGCAGTAGACGGAACAAACAGTACCCCAAGATCACTCTCTACCAGTTTATCCGATACTTCGTTTTCCATTCCCTCGTAGAAGATGTCGGGTTCAAATCCCAATCTTCTGCAGTAGCTGCAGATTGTGTCCTTGATATTATAACTCGAGCTGTTGAAAATAAATCTTTCATTTTGCAAATCCCTCAAAGAGACCGTATGCCGACCCGCCAGAACATTCTGAAAAGAGATGAACGCCAGAATTTCTTCCGATACAAGGGGCATCCACTCAATAAGATCGGATTCAATCGGTGAGAATGAAATTGCGAAATCAAATTCTCCCGATTCAAGCCCTGTTTTCATTTCGGGAATAGACCTAATGTACTGTTTCACGTGAAGTTTCGGGTTTGAAATTAAAAAATTCACAAGCGGGCCAGAGATAAACCCCGATTCGGTAATTGCAAATGAAATCGTACCCGTCTCCTGCTCGTCCGAAGCTTTAACCTCCTTGAGTCCTTCCTCAATCTCAAGCAGAGCCATCTCGGCCCGCCTCAGAAATATTCTGCCGTTCTCATTGAGACTGATTTTGTTGCCGTTTCTTGTAAACAGCTGTTTACCCAGGCTGCTCTCAAGGCGTGAAATCGTACGGCTCAGTGCGGGCTGCGAGATGCTGAGTTCTTCCGCAGCCTGAGTTATATGTTCATATCGTGCCACTGTCCTGAAATAATGCAGCTGTGTTAATTCCATTGGTACAATCCTTTAAGAATCTTTCATAACATCAATGTAATGCTTCTATCTATATTCTACATTGGACACCCCAAATAATCAATGTTAGCATTTTCTTAATCAGCAGTATCGATTTGGAGGTGTTGTTTGCAACCGTTGATTGAATTGCAAAATATTACGAAGACCTTTCCCGGAGTTACCGCTCTGAGTAATGTGTCGTTCTCGCTGCTCACCGGTGAAATACATGCTCTGTGCGGTGAGAACGGGGCTGGAAAATCCACCATGATTAAGATCATCACGGGAGCTCACCTGAGCAACAGCGGCGAATATCTTCTTGACGGGGAGCGTGTCCGTTTTAAATCCACCCAGGAAGGGATTGCCATGGGGGTTTCCTGCGTGTACCAGGAGCTTTCGATTGTTCCTGAACAAAGCGTAGCGAAAAATCTTTTCATCGGCAATCTTCCGATGAAGGGCACTATCATTGATTACAAAACCCTTTACGCAAAAGCAAAAGATGTTCTGAAAGAACTTGGACTGGATATTTCTCCAAAGATTCACGCCGGGACCCTTTCTGTTGGTCAGCAGCAGATGATTGAAATCGGCAGGGCCCTGACCCGAAAGGCCCGCTGTATAATAATGGACGAGCCGACATCATCCCTGTCCGAATCCGAGACCGACACTCTTCTGAAGCTGATTTTTAAGTTGAAGCAGAAGAACATCGCGCTGATATATATTTCGCATAAACTAGATGAGGTTATGCATCTTGCCGACCGGATTACGGTTATCCGTGACGGAGAGAATATAGTCACGGTAGATAAAAAGGATATAACCGAGAAACAGCTTGTTGCGTATATGATCGGGCGCAATCTTGAGAATATGTACAATAAGAAAAAGGTCGCCTTCGGCGATGTTGTCATAGATGTCAAGGAGCTGACGAGTAAAGGCGTTTTTCAGAATGTTTCTTTCGATGTCAGGGCAGGTGAAATCGTCGGTTTCTTCGGACTTATCGGGGCCGGCCGTTCCGAGATTATGAGAGCGGTTTTCGGAGTAGATAAATACAGTTCCGGTGAAATAACCATTGCCGGAAGGACGCTCCGAAGGGGTTCTCCGAATTCTTCGATTGCTGCCGGAATGGGTTTTGCGACTGAGGACCGGAAAAAAGACGGGCTTATGCTGCAGCTGTCCATACTGCTGAATATGACAATTGTAAAATTACGGGACCTTAATTTTTTCGGTATTGTAAACAGAAAGAAGCAGCGCGAGATTACAGACAAATATATCGGAAGTATCAGCATAAAAACACCCTCGCCCAATCAGCTGACAGGCAACCTTTCAGGAGGCAATCAGCAGAAGGTTGTAGTCGCCAAGTGGCTTATGACTGCGCCCAAAGTGCTGATAGTGGATGAACCGACACGGGGAATCGATATTGGTTCCAAGGCTGAAATATACACGCTGCTCGGTGAGCTGGCTGAACAGGGCGTCGCGGTTATTATTGTATCGTCAGAAATTGAAGAAATTATGGGACTCAGCGACAAGGTTATTACAATCTACGAGGGAAGGGAAACTGCTCAGTTCAAGATGTCCGATAATCCTACCCGTGAAGATATTCTTGAAGCAGCCCTTGGAGTAGTACAGGAATGAGCGAACTGAAATTAACTCAGAGCAGTATTTGGAAGAGGATTACCAGCAAGGATAACCTCGGCGTCATCGCGATGATGATTGTCTTCATTATCATTGTTGTTTCATTCAGCGGTTCAAAATTTTTTACCGGCAAGAATATTACAAACCTGCTGCGTTCCGTTTCGGTTGTAGGAATAATGTCATGCGCCGTCACCCTTGTAATGGTGTCGGGGAATATCGACCTGTCTCTGGGATGGATGATCGGTTTCTGCGCGGTTATTGCGGGTCAGCATTCGGCAAATTTCGGCGAGGCGCTCTTCTTTGCGGTTCTTGCAGGTCTTGGGTGCGGTGCGGTGAACGGGATACTTGTCGGCGGGCTGAAGCTTAACGCCTTCATCGGAACTTTGGGTACCATGTATGTATTCAAGGGAGTTACAACACTCTATTCAGACGGACAGTTTGTTACCGGACTTGAACCCAGTTCGGTTTTGGCTTTTGTCGGGCAGGGGCAGGTTCTGGGCATTCCGACGCCTATTCTGATTTTTGTTCTGTTTGCACTGGTATTCTGGTTCCTGCTGAAAAGGACGACCTTTGGTGCAAGGGTATACGCGGTCGGAGCTAATTCAGTTGCCGCCCGGGCTTCAGGAATCCGGACAGGGTTAATTGTTATGGCCGTATATATGCTGGCAGGACTTTCCACCGGTGTTGCGGGTACTGTGCTGTATGCAAAGGTCATGTCGGTTCAGCCGTATTCGGGCGTTGGGCTGGAATTCGATGTCTTGACAGCAGTTGTCCTGGGCGGAACGAGTGTAACCGGCGGAAAAGGCAATGTAATCGGAACCATTCTCGGTGTTATTTTTGTCGGAATACTATCCAATGGTTTCACCCTTATGGGACTTGGTTCAAACGCAACCTACATAACCCAGGGGATTATCCTGCTCGTTGCGATGTGGGCGGATGTCAAGAGTTCGGGAGGCTTGAAATAATGAGTGACAGACTGGCAAAGCTCAAACAAACACCTGTTGGAAGATTTTTTGATGAACACAACAGTATTTATATTCTGATTCTTATTACGATTGCGGCTGTGATTACAGCTTCGCCCAAGTTTACCCGAATAGGCAACATAATTAACCTGACCCAGGCTATAAGCACATACGGCATACTTGCAATCGGGCTTACCTTTATATTTCTGGTACGGGGCATCGATTTATCGCTGGCATACCAGGTAGCTGTTGACGGAACATTGTTCGTTATGATCTGCAATACGTGGGGATTTATACCTGCGGTACTGATAACCATGCTTACAGGCTGTGCGCTCGGGTATCTGAACGGCACCATCGTTACAAGGCTAAGGATCCCTTCTCTTATCGGTACGCTTGCGGTTATGACGACCCTGAAGGGTGTTGTATTGATGCTGAATCATAACAACGGAAGCCGGATGGTTGATATCACTCTTTTTGGTGAGAAATTCTCAAGAATCTACAATATGAAGTTTCTGGGTTTTATTACTCCGACACATGTGATCTGTCTGGCTTTTCTTATAGTACTCGGCCTGTTTCTTCGGTACAAGCGCAGCGGTGCTGAAATGTATGTAGTCGGAGGCAACCCCGAAGCCGGACTTTTTTCGGGCATCAACAATGACATGCTGACCCGGCTGGCGTTTACAATAGGCGGATTTTCAGCTTCGGTATGTTCAATGCTGGTTGTCATGAGAATGAATGCCTCTACCTACAATATGGGAGACAACCTCGATATTATCGCAATCTGTTCAGTCGTTGTCGGCGGCGTGAAGATGCAGGGCGGCAAAGGTAATATGGCTATGACTATTATGGGCGTGGCGATAATACAGATTATCAATAATGTGATGACAAAGCTCGGAATGAGGACTGCAATGCAGGCTCTTGTCACAGGTATAGTTGTTATTCTGGTTCTGGTACTGGACAAATTTACAAGCAGTATCAAGGAAAAAAGGGCTTGAGGGAATTGCTGAAATATGGGTTTTTGGCAGTTCCAGCCCTGATTTAACTGAAGAAGCTTTTACATTTCATTGTTAAAGCTTCTTCAGAGGTTCTTTTGAAAACAACAGGTATTTGAAAGAACCCCAATTAAAAGAAAACTTATGGAGGATGAATAAGTGAAAAGATTTTTTACGGTTCTTTTGGTCATGATGATGGTGTTCGGTGCAGTATCTGCATTTGCTTCCGGACAGGGAGAAGGCGGTTCAGGAAAAGCTTCAAACGTAGCAGGCGACGTAAACGGAGATGGAGTTTTTACCATTTCATATATTGCTGTAACTACAACACTGGCTCCTTATCCTATCGATATTCTGAACCAGTTTATGGTTCTTGCGGATAGTAAGGGATGGGATCTTGAGGTTTATGACAGTAACGGCGATGTTAATACCCAGACCGAGCAGGTCGCATCAGTTATTTCAGATGAAGTAGCAGACCTGGTAGTTCTTTTTCCGGTTGATTCTGGTGCTGCCGTTACATATGTTCAGGATTTTGCTGATGCAGGTATTGATGTGATCACACTCAGTTCCGATGTAAAAGAGGAAGGCCAGTCAGATGTTTACTGTTACGTAGGTCCTGATCAGAAAAACAGCCTCGTTAAGCCCGGTGCAGATTATATTATGAAAAACTTCAAAGCCGGTGCCAACTATGTAATCCTTTCAGGCTGGGAAGCCCAGTACGACTACATAGTTCGTGAAGCTGCAGTTAATGAATTCTTCGCAGGCAAAGGCTACAACCAGCTTTCAGTAAAATACTGCGGAGCCTCAAGAGACAATGCGTATGAAGAAATGAGTGCCCTTCTTGTTGCCAACAAGAACATCGATTTCGTATTTGCACTCTCTGATGAATTCGCTCTTGGAGGCATTCAGGCTATTAAGGAAGCCGGCTATAAACCCGGTCAGATATCTGTTGTTTCTCTTGAAGCCTTTATCGGCAGTATGACACAGCTGAAAGAAGGCTGGATGCAGATCACCGTAACCCAGACAGGATCCGACATTATCAATAAGCTCGACGAGGTTATTGGTTCATGGATGAAGGGTGAGGCCATAGATTACAGCCAGCTCTCTGTAGGTACACCTATAACAAAAGCAAATGCAGCTGATTGGGAATCAAAGCTTCCTTATTAATATTGTTTAATTCAAATCTATGGGAAGGGCGTCTTTTGGGACGCCCTTTTTTTCAGTACGCTACTATTGTGGTTCCGGCCTTTCCGTCGATTGCTGCTTCGAGGTTTTCTACATCGGTAATAATCACCTTGTGCGAAGGGTTAGCCTGGATGAATTCAATCGATGCCATTATTTTCGGGGCCATCGATCCTTCGCCGAAATGTCCTTCAGCGTAATAATACCTTGCTTCCGCCAACGTCATTCTTGTCAGCTGCTGTTCATCGGGTTTTCCGAAATTGATGCATACCTGGGGTACGCTGGTAATAATTATGAAAGTTTTTGCGCCTACGGAAAGCGCGATCTTCATACTTGCCAGATCCTTGTCGATTACACAATCGATTCCTTCGAGGGTTTTGTCCTTTTCATAGAAAACAGGTATTCCCCCGCCTCCGCCTGAGATTACGACATAGTTCTGCTCAAGCAGGAGCTTGATTGCATCTTTTTCTACTATATCAATGGGGTAAGGCGACGCAACATAGCGCCTCCATCCGCGGCCGCTGTCTTCCTTGAGGGTCCAGTCTGTGTCCCTGCTGAGTACAGCTGCCTCCTCCTGGGAATAAAACGGGCCGATCGGTTTTGTCGGATTCTTCATTGCCGGATCATGCCTGTCAACCAGTATCTGGGTGGGAATTGTTACAACGTTTCTCCAGATTCCGGCCCTGATCATAATGTTTTGAAGGCATTGTTCTATCATATAGCCCATCGAACCTTCCGTCATCGCATCAGCAACTCCAAGCGGTGTCTCGGGAACCTTCTCTTTTGCTGAATCAACCATCAGCATCAGGTTTCCAACCTGGGGGCCGTTTCCGTGAGTGAGGACAAAGTTGTAACCCTTCTGCAGAAGGCTAACTACCGGAACCATCGATGAACGTGTGTTGGCGAACTGCTGGTGAATATCCCCTTTCTCGCCTTTTTTTATTATAGCGTTCCCTCCGAGCGCAATCACTGCCAGATCACTGGGATTTTTCTTTTCAACAACAGCCTTTTTCATACCGCCTCCTGGGTTGTTTGTAGCACAATATGAAGATTATAAGACCCGGTATCTAAATCTGCAACAACATTAAGTAAAATGATATTGCTGCTTAGAACGCTCTATCTGAACATCATTTAAAAGGCTTGACGCCGGGGCGTATTCCCATGACAATGGAAAGCAGCTATGAAAAGGAATGATAAGATCTGGTGGGCTCTGTTTGCTCTCCTTGTGGTAATCCTGCTTATACTGCGTTTCTGTTTTTGAGGTGCGGATGAAAAAAATTATAGTAGTTCTGTTTATATTAGCCGCCGGATCCGGTGTTTTCGCTCAGGCAGCGGATAATTCATTAACCGGAAAGTGGAGGGTTGACCCCTTCCTTGTCGAGCAGGAGGACGGTCTTCTCGTGGTGCCGGAAGCCGTTTATTCCTTTCCATATACCGGGATTACCGAAATGAATTTTCTCGATACCGGTTTTGTTGTCTTTACAATTGCAGGAGCTGAATACAGGGCTTTTTATGAAACTGAAGTACTTGATTTTGACAATCTGCAAATAAATTGTATGTTCAAGGACGGGGAATCGTTTATTGTAAAGCTTGCCAGAGCCGGCCGAGGCTGGAAATTCCTTTACAGAATCAGTGCCGATTCCGTCCTGAAGGGGATGACGGCCGAAGAAGACGCCGGCATGCAGCCTGATTCCAACCCGGCCGGGGCCGGAATGGATTTGACGGCGATGACTGATATGGAATCTGAGCCGGCGGCAGAAAGTCTTTACACAGGTATTATTATCAGGAAGTAGTCGGGGCAGTTTATGAAATATGCAGTACTTGTGCTTACCGGTTCTTACAGAGAGACCGGAATTCAGACACACGGCTTATCAACCGCAGCCGGGAAAGAAGGTTTCCGTTTCGATCATTTTTATCTGAAGACCGAGGCGCTTATAAAAAAGAGAAAGGTACAGAAGGTTCTGATTGAATGCAGGCAGGACTTTTCTGCCGGGGTTTTCTCCGGTCTTGAAGAAATCTGTGAAAGAATTGAAGTGCTAAAACAGAACGGAAAGGAAGTTTTTTTCCATGCCGCCTCTTACGGTGTTCAGGAACTTTATCTTGCCGCAGCCTGCAGTTATCGGCTGATCCATCCGATGGGAACCCTCAGGTTCTTCGGGGTATCGCAGTCTTTTGTTTTTGCTTCAAGGTTAATGCGGCGCATTGGGATCGATTCTGAGGTAGTCAGAAGGGGCCGGTATAAAAGCGCCGGAGACTTGTACCGTACCGATTATCTTGAAGACCCGACGCGGGAACAGTATGAACGGTTTCTCAATTCAGCGGCAGAAACCCTGCGGAACGGAATAATTTCGGGTTTCGGAAAAACATCCGAAGACCTCAGTACGCTTGAGAACGGGCTTGTCCTGACTGCCGGCGAAGCGGCTGACTCAAGCTGGATTGATGAAATTGTGACCCTGAGCGATTTTAAAGGCCGCTGGGAGGACCAGAAGGACCGTGAGTTCAGCTTTCGGAAAATACCTTCCAAAACCGGGGGCAGGGGACTGCTTCCGAAAAAGCAGGTGGCCGTGCTGGTTTTTGAAGGGGCAATCGTAGACGGGAAATCAAGAAGAGACCCTATGATGGGGCAGGCTGTAGGTGCCGAATCGTTTATACCGCACATCCGCAAGCTTCGTGAGAGCAAAAAAGTAAAAGCGGTAGTGCTCAGAATAAATTCAGGGGGCGGCTCAGCCTTCGCCTCGGAGGACATCGCTTCCGAATTACGGCTGCTGTCGGACGAGAAACCCGTGATTGTTTCAATGTCGGAAGTCGCCGGATCAGGCGGCTACTGGATATCATGCTGCGGAAAGAAAACCTTTGCATTGCCGACAACACTGACGGGTTCGATCGGAGTAATCAGCATTTACCTGAACTGGTACAGGCTCCTCGAAAATGCGGGCATAACCTTCGGAACGATTAAAACCGGCGAATTTGCCGATACCGGATCTCCGTTCAGAAAACTGACTGAAAAAGAAAAGCAGATAATCGAAACGGATATAGACAATATGTACAGGAGTTTTCTTTCGATGGCTGCCGAGTTCAGGGATATGCCTGAAGAACAGTTGAATGCAGTTGCACAGGGCAGAATCTGGTCCGGAACGGACGCGGCTGAAAGAGGACTGGTCGATGCCGAAGGCGGTCTGAATGCGGCGATAGCCGAAGCTGCTGAAGCGGCAGGTTCTGTTCCCGGAAAGGTGTCGGTCAGGTTTTATCCGGAAGTACGCCACGGGCTTGCAGAACGACTGATTATGAATATGACGAAGGGTGATGACGAATCCGCAGAGGCCGTCAGGAAGGTCTCGGGGATGATGAAAATCCTGACCGCAGCGGCGGTAAATACCGGTCCGCTCGCTTTGATGGAAGAGGCTATATTCAGATGGAATTAAACGAATATTTTGTAAAAGCGGTAAACGCGGCTGAACATTATGCTGCAGCAACCGGGGTTGAATGTGTTGTGATTGATGTCGACGGTAAAATTCTCGGGCCCGAGAGCGTTCCGCCCCGCGGAAGCGATTTCTGCCGTCAGCTTGAAAAAATATTCCCCGGCAACGAACTGAAATGCAGCCAGGTTCACCGTTACGGCAGTTATCAGGCTGAAAGGTTCGGCGGTAAATACATGTTTTTCTGCCCGATGTCGCTTCTTCACTGGACGTCGCCTCTTTACAAGGAGGGTGTGCTTGTCGGCGCCATGATGTGCGGTCCTGCCCTTATTATCGATTCTGAAGATTTTATCCGCAACGATCTTATTTCCGGAAAAAATCTTCCGGCCTCTGAGGTTTTCAGGCTGATGAAGCTTGCATCTGACATCCCGTCCGTGACGACTGAAAGATCCCGCAGCCTGTCGGAGCTGCTTTATCTGACGGCTGCCGGTATTTCCGAGCTTGATCATATCGAATACCAGCTTAACCAGGAAAACTCTGTTCAGCAGAAAGAGATTTCCGAGTACATCCAGTATATCAAGACCATGGAGAAATCCGAAGCTGAGATTTCCCGTTATCCCTTCGAAAAAGAGACGGACTTGATTGATTACATCGAGAACGGTGAAACCGTGCGCGCCCGTGCCGCTCTGAATGAGATTCTCGGTAATGTTTTCTTTGCATCAGGCGGAGACATAAAGGTAATCCGCGCACGAGTGCTCGAGCTTGTTGTTCTGTTGTCAAGGGCTGCTGTCCGCGGCGGAGCGGATGCCGAGCAGATTTTCGGTATGAACTACCAGTATATAAACCGGATCAATTCATTCACAAGCATCGATGCGATAGCATCCTGGCTGTCCAGAATTATTGTGAAATTTTCGGAGCTTGTTTTCGATATGCGTGATATCAAGCACGCCGATGCAATTCAGAGGGCGATGCAGTTTGTCAGGGAGAATTTTCAGAATAAAATCTCTCTCGATGAGGCTGCCGCCTGGGTAAATTTATCGCCGTCGTACCTGAGCAAACTCTTCAAGAAGGAACTGGACAAGAATTTTAATGCCTACCTTAACCAGATAAGGGTCGAGAAGAGCAAGAACTATCTTCTGAATACCGATATACCCCTGATTGATATAGCCGGTATGTGCGGATTTGAAGATCAGAGCTATTTTTCAAAGGTATTCAAGAAGTATTCAGGCAATTCTCCGGGTAAATTCAGGGAAAGCCGCGGGCGGGCTTCCTCGGATAACCAGGAAATTCACTGAAACGGCTGAATTCGGGCCGAAATGGCCGATAAAAGTGGTGATATGCCACCGTGACACCCTATAACAGTTAAAAATATGCAAAATTTGACAAAATAATTCAATACGGCTTCTTAATCAGGGTTCATAATTCAAGTACAAAATTTTTATTGCTGACCGGAAGGGAAGTGGAGTGAAATCCTCCCGCGAGCGCGTCACTGTGATGGCCTACGGCCGAAGCCAGGATGCTTTCTTTCAGCAGTATGTCATACTCGGCCTCGCGGTCAGGTAGAGTATCAATGGAGAGAGCAAACGTATGGCAGATTTTGAAAAAATTTCCGAATTAATGCAGAAGGGTAAAGCTGATGAAGTAAAACAGCTCTGTGCTGATGCCCTGGCAGAAGGAATCGGTCCGAAAGAGATTTTAGAGAAGGGCCTTCTTTCGGCAATGAATATTGTTGGAGCAAAGTTCAAAAACAATGAAGTTTTTGTTCCTGAGGTATTGATTGCCGCGCGTGCAATGAACTTCGGTCTCGATGTACTCAAGCCTGCAATGGTCGGAGAAGACATTGAAGAGATCGGTAAGGTCGTTATCGGAACGGTAAAAGGCGACCTTCATGATATCGGAAAGAACCTTGTTAAAATTATGATGGAAGGCAAGGGGCTTACTGTTATCGATCTTGGCGCGGATGTTTCAGCCGAGAAGTTTATTGAAACAGCAACAAGAGAAGGAGCCAACATTATCGCATGTTCGGCACTGCTTACAACAACAATGACCCAGATGGAATCTATTGTTAAGGCAGCTGACGACGCGGGTATCAGGGACAAGATAACAATCATGGTCGGCGGCGCACCGGTTACCCAGAAGTTCTGCGAAAGTATAGGTGCTGACATCTACGCCGCTGATGCAGCTACAGCTTCAGAAAAAGCGCTCGAAGTCTGCACGAAATAATACAAAACCGGCCTTTGAATCTGGTTTTCGGAAGATTATTTACAAAACCGTCCTGATTCAGGGCGGTTTTTTTACCTTTTGGGGCAGTCTTTATTTGCAAAAATTTGTTAATAAATACAATATGCCGGATAAATGTGCAGTTAGAATTATCCGGTAATATTAAGGAGAGAATATGACAGGGAAAGAAAAGGTACTAGCCGTACTTAATAAAGAGAAAATCGATTCCATTCCGTGGCTGCCGTTCGCAGGGGTTCATTCCGGTAAGCTGAAGGGTTATACGGCGAAAGAGGTTTCAACCGATGCAGCTAAACTGGTTGAGTCTCTTCTGGAAGTTAATAAGTTATACAAACCGGATGGACAGCCGGTCATGTTTGACCTTCAGATTGAGGCTGAAATTCTCGGATGTGATCTTGTATGGTCAGAGGACGCTCCTCCGACTGTGGCCAGCCACCCTCTTGCCGATTCTACAGATATTCCGGAAAAGATTCCCGGAAAAAATGAGGGAAGAATCCCCATGGCGATTAAAGCGATGACCGAGATGAAAAGCAGGGTCGGAGCGGATACCGCGTTATACGGACTCATCACCGGCCCTTTTACGCTTGCCTCGCATCTTCGCGGTACGAATATCTTCATGGACATGGTAATGAACCCTGAATATGTTACTGCTATTCTGGAATACTGTGTAAAGGTCGCGAACGCCGTAAGTACCTACTACATCGAAACCGGTATGGATGTTATTGCTGTTGTTGATCCGCTGATCTCGCAGATTTCACCGGCTCATTTTGAAGAGTTTATGGCAAAGCCTTTCAGCGCTGTGTTTGACCACATCAGAAACGGCGGTGCAAAGTCGTCCTTTTTTGTATGCGGAAACGCCACGGCGAATATTGAGCCGATGTGTAAGACCGGTCCCGACAGCATATCGGTAGATGAGAATGTGAACCTTGCTGCCGCCAAAAAAATTACAGACAGATACAAAATCGTAATCGGCGGAAATATTCCGCTTACATCCGTCATGCTTTTCGGTACCCAGCAGGACAATATGAAGAACACAATCGATCTGATTGACAGTGTTGATAATACTGATCTTCTGATTATAGCTCCGGGGTGTGATATGCCTTATGATATTCCGGTCGAGAACACAATAGGTGTTCAGCAGGCTGTTCACCAGACTGAGCAGATCAGAGAGATGGTAAAGAATTACGAAGGTTCCACAATCGAGTTTGAAGGTGAGCTTCCGGATTACGCCAATCTTGAAAGACCGCTGATCGAAGTATTCACTCTCGATTCAATTACCTGTGCGGCCTGTACCTATATGAAGGCTTCCGCTGATGATGTGAAGAAGCATTTTGGCGACAAGGTGGACATGGTGGAATACAAATACACCGAGCCGCAGAATATTGCCCGGTGCAAAGAGATGGGAGTTAAGCAGCTTCCAAGCATATATATCAACGGAGAGCTGAAATACTCTTCAATTATACCGAACCGAAGCGATTTTATCGCCGAGGTTGAGAAATGCCTTTGACGGGCAGCATTCCGCTTGTTCTTGTCTCGGGCTTTTTAGGCTCGGGCAAGACAACATTTCTTAACAATCTTTTCAATAATTTCCCGGGCCGGCGGTTCGGGATAATTGTGAATGATTTCGGCGCGCTCGGGGTTGATGCAGCCGCGATCAAGGGAACAGCAGGAAGTATAGTCACCGAACTGAATAACGGACAGATCTTCTGTTCCTGTCTTGCCGGCTCGTTTATTGATTCTGTTTCGGCATATTCCGACAGGGACATAGACTACCTGCTTGTAGAAACCTCCGGACTTGCGAAGCCGTCGCCGCTTATTGATATAATAGACGGAATTAAAAGGCTCTCGTCCGATCGCTTCAGCTATTATGGAATGATCAGTCTTGTCGACGGTTCTACATACCTGAAGCTTTCAGAGGTTCTGAAGGCGGTTGATGAGCAGATTGCGTACAGTGATATTGTGTTAATCAATAAAACAGATCTTACGGACGCCCGTACGCTTAAAGAAGCTGAAATGAAAATACTTACGGTCAATCCCGGTGCGAATATTATCCGGACAGAGTATGGAAGAATGCCTTCAGAGTATTTTCTTGGTATGCAGGAAAAAGAAACTGTTCCGGGACCTGACCGAATGTTTTCGGGATGGGGCAGGCAGGGACGGCCGGTGCCGGTAATTCTGAAATCGGATAAACCGGTCAGGTATGCTGATCTCGAAAGCTTTATCGAAAACCCGGGCGGCGATTATTTCAGAATCAAGGGCTGGGTAACAACTGATCAAGGTCCCGCATTTGCAGACTGTACCGTAAGCGGAGGCAGTCTTGTCCTGTCCGATTTTGATGTCAGGGCTGAAGAAGGACTTGTTGTAATTCTTCCCGCAGACAACGGCGTTGTCGAAGCCGTGAAGTCGGCAGCGGCGGTTATTTTTAATACGGTGGAATAGATGAATATATTGATCAAGACAGATACTGAGAATTACTCCGTTTCGATAGAGAGGGGAGATTCCCTTCTGGACGCACTGAATGCCTCCGGTCACAGCGGGTTCGATGCCCCCTGCGGCGGCAAGGGCACCTGCGGAAAGTGCAAAGTCAGGATTCTGCAGCCGTCCGCGGCTGAAGCCGGCCTGCATGGTCCTGATGATACAGAAACGAAGTTCCTCGGTGCGGCTGAACTTGCTTCAGGGACAAGACTTGCCTGCAGGGTTTTTCCTGAAGCCGACATGCAGATTGCGGTCGGTTCCGGCGGAAAGAAGGCAGTTATTCAATCTGCATTCGACGGCAGGATTGATGCAGCCGTGTTGGAAGACCCTGCTGCGGTCAGCCGGATCAGGCTTGAGCTTGATGCGCCGTCTATTGACGATCAGCGCTCGGACTACGAAAGAATCACCGACGCATTCAATTGTTCGGGGGCTGCCGGCAGGCTCGAGCTTTCGCTTTCGCAGATGAGAACTCTGCCCTCTCTTTTAAGGGCTGATGATTTTGAAATCAGCCTGACGGGGCTTTTTGATAATTGGTTTGCTGTCGGATCCGGCAGCGTATCTGAAGATTTATATGCGGCAGCTGTTGATATAGGGACCACGACTGTTGTTGTCTACCTGGTAACGATTTCGGGTGAAAAGCGCGGTATGGTTGTTGATTTTATCTCCGGACTGAACAGCCAGAAGGGCTACGGCGGCGACGTTATTTCAAGAATTGAATACTGTATGCAGGACGATTCTCACCTTGATGAACTCCATAAAAAGATAACAGGACAACTGTCGGCGATGATTGGGGATCTGACCCGGCGTAACAGCCTGCAGCCGGAGGATATAGCTCTTGTAACTATAGCCGGAAATACAACGATGACGCATTTGTTCTCAAAGTTTGACCCGGCAGGTATTGCCGCCGCCCCGTTCATTCCGGTGGTAAACGGAATGTGTTCAGCACCGGCGAAGGAATTCGGGCTTGTGCTGCCGGACAGCTGCAGCTGTGTCGTGCTTCCGGGGATTGCCTCCTATGTAGGTTCTGATATTACCTCGGGTATTGCCGCGACCGGAATGCATGAATCAGACGAGCTCTGCCTGCTGATTGATATCGGCACCAACGGCGAGATCGTCCTCGGAAACAGGGACGGCATGACTGCCTGCTCTACCGCTGCCGGGCCGGCTCTTGAAGGTGCCAACATTTCGTGCGGTATGGGCGGTATTCCCGGTGCCGTAAATAAAATCAGCGCAGAAGAGAAGGGCGGTAAAGAGGTTTTCAGCTTCAGCGTGATAGGCGATTCTGAACCGGAGGGCATCTGCGGCTCGGGGATTGTTGACGCTGTAGCCCTGTTTATCAGTGCCGGGCTTATTGATGAAACAGGCCGGATCCTCGGTGAAGATGAACTGACTGAAGCAGGGGTTCATCAGGGCTGGATCAACTGTGTTTCAGAGGCTGACGGTTCAAAGGCAATCAGGATAACCGATAAAATCATGCTTACGCAGAAGGACATTCGGGAGATTCAGATGGCAAAAGCAGCTATTGCAGCAGGGGTGAAAACACTTCTTTCTGAAACCGGAAAATCTGTCGAGGACGTAAAAAAGCTATTCATTGCCGGTGGGTTCGGTGCCGCTATGGACAAACACAGTGCGGCTCTGATAGGCTTGTTTCCCCGTGAACTCGAACAGGCAGTGGTGATTGCCGGCAATACTGCCGGGAAGGGGGCGGTGCTGGCTGCTATTTCCGGTCGTATAATCGGTGAGATGGAGCGGATTGCCGGCGAGGTTAAGTACATTGAACTTTCTACCAGTGTCCTTTTTCAGCAGGAATACATGATGGCAATGTATTTCTGAATTAATTTAATCTTTATACTGTATAAGATTGATTATGTATTTCGGTTTGAATTATAATAGGATATGCTTACATTGTTCGGCAGCCTTTGTTTGAATTCAGTACTGGCAATGGGCATTCCGATGCTGTTTCTTTATTCATCAGCCTCCATAAGGACGGTTGATGGAAGATCTTAAACTTAGGCAGCTCCGGTTCGCTCTAATCTCGGGAATTATATTATCGTTGTTTCTTGTAGCGATGATATATATCTTTACTTCGACTTCTCCCGGTCCTGAGCTTCCCGGCCTGAAAAGCGAATTCCTATACTTTTTTTCGGATAATCAGAAAACTGTTTTTGAATTGAGATCCGATTCCGGATTTCAGATCATGCAGAAAAATGAAAAAAAGGTTTCGAATCAAAAATTCGGCTACCTCATCGTGAAACTTGCTAACGAAAACGCTGCCGATGCTAATCTTGTAATCTATAACCGTGCATGGAATTATTATATCGAGATGCTGGCGCCCGAAAAAAACCGGATGGTCACGGTCTACCAATACGGCGACAAGGTTCCCGTATCCGAGTCGCCGTTCCGGCACAGCAAGGCTAGTTTTCCCGTTTCGGTAGCCGCCCACAGTGAAAGTACCTACATTGTTGAATTTTCCAGCCCTGCAGGTATCGTAATCATTCCGGACCTTCTGGCCTTCTCAGAGTTTCTGCGTACTGTGTCAAATGAACGCCTGACCATGGGAATTCTCTGCGGAATTTTCATTTTTCTGCTGTTTATTAATGCTCTCAACGGTATTCTGCTCAGGGGTATTCATTTTTTTCCGGCAGTAGCTTTCATCGGCTCGGTATTTTTCTTTTTCCTGAGGCAGAGCCGGCTGCTGCTTCTTCTAATCAATCCGCTGGTTTACCCGGACTGGATCTTTGCCCTTTCGATCTGTCTTAATATCCTGACTGTAAGTATCTTCATCTATATGCTTATGAAGGATCACCTCGGCAGGCTGATGAAGGTTATGCTGATTGTGATTGGTGTGAGCGCTATGGTCTGTATGACGATAGGGTTCTTCTCCATCCCGTATGTTGTCGCCGATATTCTGAATATCCTCTCTCTGTTTCTGCTGATTCCGGCTGCATACGGGCTGATTGTCTCTCTTCGGAAGAGGGAGTTCGATACCCTGCATATAGTTCTGTCTTTCATACCGTGGCTTGCCGTCGTAATCATTGATATAACCGCATCAATATCCGGAATCAGGCTTCCTGTTCCGGCTGAATATCAGCAGGCGCCGGGCATGATAGCTTCTCTGATTCTGCTGTCAATAACGCTGCAGAATCTTCATTACAAGCGCTACAGAAAAGATATCTTTAATGTGGAACGACGGATGGATAAGACCAGGGTTGAAATGGATCATAAGATCCTGGAAATTTCCGAACTTAAGACAACTGTACTCCATCAGCTTGGATATCAGCTCAGGCAGCCGCTTGATTCTATTCTCGCGCTGGTTTCAATTGCTGAAAAGAATTATACCGAACCCGCTATTACATCCGTATGGGACGGGATTGCCTCTGAAGCAGATGAGCTGAAAAGAATTATTGATTCAGGTTTTATGCATCTTGAAGAAGAATTGGGAGTGGGGACTGAGGCGCCGGTTAATGTTATCAGCCGGCTTATGCCGGATACCCAGCCATGGGTAGAGGCTTCAGTCTGTATTTTTGATTTCAACGAGGAGCATTCCGCAAGAACAGCTTTGATACTCAGGGCATCAGGGTATGATGTACGGATTGTATCTGAGCAATACCAGATTCTTTCGCTTATCAATGCCGGTAAGGTTGATGTGCTGATTATAGATCCGGTCTCAACCGGAGAGAGCGCCTTCGCGTTATGCCGCCTGATCCGTGCCGAGTACAATATTTTTGAAGTTCCGGTGTTGATGATCACTAGTTACCATGCTGATTATATTATGAATAAAGGCTACGGTGCCGGTGTGAATGATTTTCTTACAAGGCCGTTTGACGCTTCGGAGCTGTCTGCAAGGGTTCAGTCACTGATAAAACTTAAAAATATTGCAAAACACAATAACGCGCTTGCAAAATCCGAGAAAGAGAAGAATACCTTCCTGTACTTTTTGACACATAATGTTAACACGCCGCTGACACTTCTGCTGAACCGAATTCAGGAACTGTCGGGTTACCGTGATATGCCGCCGGAAAAAGATCTTGTTGACGATCTGCTGTTTGCGGTAAAAGAAATCAACGATATCGTTCAGAATGTTCTGATTTCTTTCCGCCTGTCGGACGGAAGGCATACCGTAAGGTTTTCAAGGCTCGATATTGAAAAAATATCATGGGCGGTCAAGGATGACCTCGCTTCGAAGGCAGCGGAAAAACAGCAGGTTATTAAAATGGCAATCACTGGAAGGCTGCCTGCCGTTTCCGGCGATTATTCCGCGGTGAAGGGAATCGTATACAACCTGGCTGATAACGCGATTAAATTCAGTCCGATTGGCGGCACAGTTTCGATTGAAGTGACGTCCGGTGACTATGTGGAAATAGCAGTCCGGGACAGCGGTCCAGGCGTAGCAAAAGAAGAACGGCATTTTCTGTTTGAGCGGTTTCAAAGGCTTTCTGCTCAGCCCACAGCAGGAGAATCTTCAACAGGGCTGGGGCTTTATGTAGCTCATGAACTTGCCAAACTCAACGGGGGGTTCCTGGAATACAGGGAGCAAAACAGCGGTGCATGCTTCGTTTTCGGGCTGCCCGGCGGTATGGATAGGGATGATGAGTAATTCACGTATTGTATTTATACATCTTCTGATTGTAATTGTTGCGGCATTCACTGTTCTTCTTGTAGTCAATTCACGTACAGAAATTTCAGAAATAATGCAATATACGCGCGAGACGGAACTGCCGCTGCTCGGCATGGCTGCAAGCGCACGGTTCGATAATCTTGCAATGCACTACAAGGCTGTCGGCGAGAGCCTTCTGAAAGACGGGTATATGCGGGACTGGATTCTTGACGGTGAGCATGACCCGGATTCTCTGATAGATTTCATGAAGACAGTCCGTGATGAAAATGAGCTTTTCGATGCAAGTCTTGTAAGCGATTTTACGGAAACCTATTACGGAACGGACGGAAGGATCCTGAAACTTTCCCCGACTAATTATAACCGGGACGGCTGGTATTATCATTTCAGAGAGGATGCCGACGGCAGCAATATAGATTCCTGGTATTATGCGGATAGCGGGGTTGTTGGGGTGTATGTCAATATTCCTGTAAGAGATGGGAACGGACATTTTATCGGTGTTACCGGCGGCGGTGTTGATGCTTCCGTCTTTGATAAAACCCTGAAGGCTTTCGAATCCGACTGGGATATAAACCTTTATCTGGTTCGGACTGACGGCCAGCTGGTATATGCTTCTGACAAAGAGCTGCTTATGGATGGATCCGTTTATGTTGATACCTTGTGGGATTGCAAAGTTATAGATCAGTTATCTCGCTGGAAAAACGACAATTCCGGAGTAATAATCGAGTCCGGGAAAAGCAAGGCCCTGGTATGGGGCGGGTATATGCATGAATGGGACAGCTTCTTTCTGATAGAGCGCAGCCGCCCGGTACGGGAGTCGGTTGTTGCTGTTGTACGCAGAACCATTCTTATGGACGTCATGGTGACCGGACTCCTTATTCTGGTAGTTTTGATGTCACTGCGGTTTACCTACGAAAAATCCCGTTTATCTCTTGATCACGGCAGGGGAGTGATTCATCAGCTTCAGTCGCTTGTATATTTTCAGGATGTGCTGCTGAAAAAAGCGCTTGCTCTGCCGGGTAGGTCCGGCAATCCCGGCGATAAATTCGGTTCGGAGTCTGCAAGGATTGAAAAATGCCGTTCCTCTCTGAAAGTTCTTCGTGCAGGCGTCAGTACAGAATTGTCGCCGGAGAAACATAATCTTAATGATTTTATCAATGATTTTATCATCAAAAGCACCCCCAATGCTGCAAAACATGGAATAAGCCTTATCGGGCGGCTGCGTTCGGTTCCTCTTTTTATCAAGGGGGATGCGTCCATACTGTCTTTTATTGTTGAAGATATCCTCGATTATGCAGTTCTGCATTCCATTGCCGGCAGTGAGGTTGTGTTTATTTCGGGCAGCAGCCCGGATTCTGTTTTTGTAGAGATTTCATTTAAATGCCTGGATTCACTGGAGGGTGAACCGGGCTTCAGTCTTCTGAAGCCTGTTCTTGAAATCCTCGGAGCAACTGTAGAGCTTAATACTGCATCAGCTGATAGGATGCTTCTGCGGCTTGAATTTTATCATCCGGGAGAATAGATATAACCGGAATTCTTTACGGTTTTAATATAGTCAGGTTTTGAAGGATTATCCTCTATGGCAGCCCTGAGATGCCTGATGTGTACGTAAAGGCTGCTTTCACTCATATCCGAAGCAGATTCCCATAACCTGCTGTACAGCTGA
Source organism: Spirochaetales bacterium (assembly GCA_003245835.1). Lineage (GTDB taxonomy): Bacteria > Spirochaetota > Spirochaetia > UBA9216 > UBA9216 > Thalassospirochaeta. The sequence goes on from QKCC01000314.1 coordinate 42,418, forward strand.
TCATAGGTAATTATAATATCCGGGTTTCGAACAAAGTATATAAAAAGATCAAACAGTTTTTTTCTCATTCTGAGATCTACGTTATCCTTAGTGACAATTCGGGAATTGATATCAATAGTGAAAGGGCCGCTTGTGATTTTTTCCGAGATACTCACAGGCGCGGCAATCTGTCTGTTTGTGCGTTTGAGCAGCCGTTTTACCCTTGCAAGCAGTTCGTCTATGTAAAACGGTTTTGTCATATAGTCATCGCAGCCGATGTTGAAGCCGTCGAGCTTGATATCCTGATTGTCTATTGATGATACAATTATAACCGGGACATCATCCTGCCTTCTGATGGTTTTCAGTATATCTATTCCGTCATAATCACCGAGCCTGAGATCCAGCAGGATCAGATCCGGGGTTGTGTTTCTGAGGATGCTGAACGCGGCTTTTCCCGACTCAGCTTCAAGCACTTCGTAGCCTTCTTTTTCAAGGTTTGATGCAACAAATCTTCTTAGACGTCCGTTGTCTTCAATTACTAGTATGGTTCTGTCATTCATCGATTTGATTATAACTATTCCTCATTAAAAATTCCTTAAATCTGTAAATTTTTGTGAAAATCTCCAACCTTAAAAAAAATTCCAAGTAGAGGATTTTTTTAAGGTCGATTTAAGGTCTGAAATTTAATATTGCTATGAAACGTAGTTTCACCATACTTAAAAGGCATTCCCTGAAATGCCTGAATGAAAGGATAATTTTAATGAAAATGAAAAATGCTCTCAAGATTGTTGTTGGAATTGCTCTTATCGCAATGTTGTTCTCATGTTCTACCTTCACGGAAACGACCAGCAAGAAAACTGCTGAAATGTCTTCATTCGAAGATGTTGTTCTGGATAAAATTTCGATGAGCGATCTGAAAAAGCTCGGTACTGTAAAGGCTTCAAGAACCCTTACCTATGTGCTGCAGGAAAACGGTGACTTCACAGTTGAAATGGATGATTACAGCTATGTATACACCAAAAAGGATGATTCTTTTGTACAGACTGGAACAAGATACTCAGGCGCGCTCAAAGCAGCTCCAATCGTAACCGCCGGCGGTTCAAGCGATATGGTTGTTGTAGGCGGAGCAGATTTTCTTGGTTCACTGTTCGGCGCAATGGGCGCTGCTGATGCACCCGCAGCACCGAGCTCCATCAGCGTAAAAGACGTCGCTTTTGAAGCTGTTACGTATGACCTCGTTCAGGCAGCGACTGCCAAGGGCGGCGTTGCTCTTCTTCTTCCCGAGTACACATGGGAAATCAATGAAGAAGTGACAGGAAGCAGAATTACCCTTCCTTTCTACGCTTCAACAACATACAAAACAAAGACTACAACTTACATAGTTACTGCAACAGCTGCTGCAGTTTCCTTCTAAGTTTAAAGATCGATATTTATGAAGGCTGTTGATCGCAGATGCTGATCAACAGCCTTTTTTTTGGTATAAATAACCCATGAAAAGGATTTTGGCTGCTGCGGCGGCAACTTTTGTCTTAATAACCTCATGTGCGACAGCACCTTCCGGGCAGCCTGATTTAGACTGGCCCGGGCTGAGTCTAAATGCATGGATAAGCATGACTCCCGCCCGGCTTGCTGATATTCTTCAGGATGTTAACGATATTTCAGAAAAGGCCGCGGGAGGCTTTACCGCACTTATGTTTGCCGCAGAAATGACGGAAGACCCTGCAGTTGTGAAAATTCTCATTGCTGAGGGGGGTGACGTCGATGCCGTTACCGAAAACGGCATAACCGCCCTTATGTCTGCGGCAGTAAATGACAAGACCTCCGGGCATATTCAGGTTCTCGCTGATGCCGGAGCCGATATTGAAAAAGAGAACAATTACGGATTAACGGCATTGAATCTTGCTTTTCAGTACAGCCCGAGGCCTGAAAACGTTATGATGCTGCTGGCGCTGCAGGGTCCCGAAATCAAAAACCGGCTGGGGCAGACCGGCGATATAAATTCCAGGGCATCGAATGGGTATAACGAACTGATGTTTATACTTCGGAATAACGGAGACTTTCCGGCGGTGCGGGAACTGCTTAGCCTCGGTGCTGATGTGAGCGCACGTGATGCTGCCGGGTGGAGTGCGGGTACGGTGTCGGCTGTGTATAATTCGCATCCCGATGTTTTGACACTGCTCGTTCATAATTCGGCAGATTTCAGGCTTAAAAGCGATGAGAATTATACTACGCTGATGCTTGCCTCGGCAAAAAATCCGAATCCGGAAATTCTGAAAATACTTCTTGCGAATGGCGAAAAAATCAATGCTCAGACTTCTTCAGGTTATACCGCGCTGATGTTCGCGGCGTACGCATCTGCCAATGATGAAGTAATTCGTACACTGCTCGGCGCAGGCGCTGACCCCTCCCTTCAGACTGGTTCAGGCCTCACTGCATGGGATTTGATTCAGACGAATGAAAAACTGAAAGGAAGCCGGGGGTACTGGGAGCTTAACGACCGCAGGTATTAGATAGACTGGATTTTTATCCTGTGGTTAAAGAACGGGGGCGTCTTGCCGAGAGACGGTCCTCTTTTTTTTTATTAATTTCAAATAGATTTAAGACTGCATTGCTATTGTTTTTTTATAAAACTTATTCAGGAGTATAAGAAATGAAAAATGCAGTTAAAATCACCGCAGTCCTGATGCTGTTCGCAGTTCTTCTTGTAAGCTGCGGCGGGACTCCGGATCCTATCGGGGTTGATGATCTTACAATCAGTTCAGTAGCAATGGTTACAAATTCTACTGACACAACCAAACCGCCTGTAACCTACAGCGCAACGGTTACATGGAGTCTTGCTTCCATAACCGCTGATGAAACCGCTTCGGCTGCTTTGGAAAAAATAACCATCGAATTGGGCGGATCTGATGTAGAGTATACTGATGAGCTTTCAGCAACAGCAACAACATATACCTTTACGGATCTTCTTCCGGGCGATCAGTGCTGGCTTAAGGTATCGGCTGTCTATGCTGAGGGTACCTATGAGGACGAAGATTATGCATACGAAGAGAAAAGCTTTTTAGGCGGTCCCTGGTATAAAAGCGGGTTTTCTTCCTCGGGCGGAGAACGCAGAATCGATACCGGCTTCGGTGTAGGTTCGGTTAACTGGGAGAACTTCGCGGTAAACAATGCTGATACATACTATTATAACACCTATAATTATGACTATGTTGTAGACAGTTACGGTGACGAGTCCTGGCTTGTTATAGGGGTTAATGAAGTAACCGCAACCAATGACACAAGTGAACAGCGTAACAATATCAACTGGCTCAGCGATGACGTATACCTTCTTGATAATGGAACTCTATGGAATGGTGATGACCTTGCTTCTGTAGATTTGGAAATCTACACAATATACGGAACAAAGATTTTTGAACTGACAGGAACTGCAACTTCCGGAACAATTTCCGCCACGAACTTCAATTCACTGTTGGATTCGGTTAACTCGGGTTATTATGCGGACAAAGAGGGTGTCTTTTTTATAAGGGCAATCTGTAAAGCAGCTCCGTCAAGTTTCTCTAGTTCCAATTCCAGCGAACATGGCTGGTGGGGTGTTGCAATGCCCGGTTCAAGGGTTTCCAGAGACTAAACTGAAACATTTCTATAATTAAATATTCTTAACATATAAAGATTATTATAAAAGTACGGGGGGTGCCTGTGAGGGCACCCCTGTTCATTCGTCGTCGCTGTTGTATTTGGCCGTTATGGCATTTCTGCTGCTTACCTGATAACCAGTTCGTTTTCCCTGTCGAAGAAGTATAGTTTATCGGGGTTTGGGGTAAAGAAGACCTTCTGGCCGACGCGGAAGGTGAGGGTCGGCGGAACCTTGGCAATGATGCTGCTCATGTCTGTAGTAAGGTGAAGCTGTATTTCTTCTCCAAGCTGCTCGATGACTGAGACCTCGGCAATAATGGAGTCCTGCGGAGTGCCGTTATCGTTGACTTTCAGGTTTTCAGGCCTGACTCCCATAATTACCTGTTTGCCTAACCATGGCTCAAGGGTGTTCTGTTTTGCTGCGGGCACTTCAATACTGAATTTGCCTTCATCAGCAATCATCTTTCCGCCTTCCTTTTTTATTGTTACCGGCATGAAGTTCATCGGAGGCGAACCTATAAAGCCGGCGACAAAGAGGTTGTCCGGATCATTGTAAAGGGTCAGAGGACTACCGATCTGCTGGATTAAGCCGTCTTTCATTACGACAATCTTGTCGGCCATAGTCATTGCCTCGATCTGGTCGTGGGTAACATATACCATCGTCGCGTTCAGTTTGTGATGGAGCCCGGAGATCTCGGCGCGCATCTGGACCCTGAGTTTTGCGTCAAGGTTGGAAAGCGGCTCGTCAAACAGGAAAACCTTCGGATGCCGGACTATGGCGCGTCCTACTGCAACACGCTGTCTCTGTCCGCCTGATAAAGCTTTGGGCTTTCTGTCGAGCAGCTTTTCGATGCTGAGGATGGCTGCCGCTTCTTTAACGCGCTTGTCTATTTCATCCTTCGGGAATTTTCTGATTTTCAGACCGAAGGCCATATTGTCGTATACGGTCATATGCGGGTAGAGTGCATAGTTCTGAAACACCATCGCTATGTCGCGGTCTTTCGGCGGAACGTCATTTACCACCTTCCCGTCGATTGACAGTGTTCCTTCCGATATTTCTTCCAGGCCTGCAATCATTCTAAGCGTGGTGGTTTTTCCGCAGCCGGATGGACCTACCAGAACGACAAATTCCTGATCATTGATATCGATATTCGCTTTATCTACCGCCTTCACATCACCGGGGTAGATTTTTGTAATATTTTCGAGTTTTACAGTAGCCATAAGATCTCCTTCAGTTAAATGATGATAGCATTGTATCACCTGTAAGTCAAACAAAACTATAACAATAGATGAACAATAGTGAAACAGAATTATCCTGATCTCATGGTTCAACGCAAACAATTGGTTGCAGGTGAATTGGTATTGGTCTATTATGCTAATTATGAAAGACCTTGTTTACCGGAAAATCGCAGAAAGTATAAGCCGTGATATTGGCACTGGAAAGGCCTTGCCGGGGTCCCGCCTTCCGGGAGTAAGGGAACTTGCATCCGAATGGAATACAAGTCCAAATACTGTACTCAAAGCGCTTTCGATCCTGGAGTCCGAAGGTTATCTCAGCAAGACCCGCGGGCAGGGTATTTTTGTCGCATCTGAAGCCGGATGGAAGGGCGGTGCCGAAAAAGAGATTGAACTCCTTGTCTATGATATGAAGGTTCCGTTCAATACGGCACTGGTTGATTCGATAGAGAGGTATGCTTCAGAATGCGGCTGCCGGTTATCGGTTAAAAGCTTCAGGAATGTTGCCGGTGCTGCAGCAGAACTTAAACCGGGGAGCGGACGTATCATCATCCCTGAATCTGCACCCGACGTTTTCAGGAACGGAAAAGCCCCCGTATCTCCGGCTGTTGTCTGTGTCGGAGAATTCAGCCCGCCCGATGATTTCGGCTGCAGTTATGCAGTCGCCGATACCTACGGCGGGTTTTACCGGGCGGCAATCATACTGCTTGCGTCCGGCCGTGAGCGGCTGGGGTATATCGGTGCGACGGATCGGCTTGAAGATGAACCCGGCTGGAATGCCTGCAGGGACGTTTTGTCCGGAACCAAAGCCGGTTTCAGGCGGGAATACGCGGTTTCAGCCGGAGGCTGGGACGCTGCGCGCGGGCGTGAGGCAATGGAAAACCTGCTTTTAGCCGGAGATTTCCCCGACGGAATAATCTGCTGCAACGATGCCCTTGCCGCCGGCGCCCTGAAAGCCTGCAGCAGTGCGGGACTTTCTGTTCCGGGTGATATTGCAGTCGTAGGTGCCGGTGATCAGACTATAGCCGCGCTTCTTGATCCTCCGCTTACAAGTCTTAGCCTCCCGGCGGCCATGATAGGTTTAACCGTAGTAAGTTATCTTGACAGTGTGCTTTCCGGAAGAATTCCCGGTGGCGGAACTGCAGCGGGGGCTGTTCTCAGGTCGCGCTTTGATCCCGACCTGAAAATAAGGGAATCGTTTGTACCTGCTTCAGACCCTGCTGAAGAAAAAGAATCCGGGTCCGACTTCAACGAAGCCGATGAGCTGACATGGCTCTGAGCATATGCCTGTTAAAATAATTCGTCAGTTTGCGTTAAGGGCCTCAAGCGGGTTGTTCTTGTGCACCCTGTCTTTCACAGCCAGAACAGTGAAAGGTTTTTCAAGGTACTGGTGAAACAGGATGTCATGACCCAGACAGAGCCCCATCTCTATAACGAGGTCAGCCCTGCTTTTGTTCACGGCTTTAGCCTGTCCGATGGGGTTGCAGTTAACCCCGCCCTTCATGCTGCAGCTGATATCTGTTTCCCTGATGCCGTTGATTGTGCAGCGGAATGACTGCACCCTGAAACCGAATTCTTTAAGCCTGTCCTTCAGCAGTACCGCTTCTTTTTCCATAGAGAAGCAGTAGGCAATTCCGATGGTTGTGTAGTGCTGAAGTTTCGCAAACTCGATTATTTCGTCAACCCGGGTCAGTGTTCCCGCGCGTCCGCCGGCAACAAGCTTGTCGGCATTCTCGTAAAGAGGTACCGAACAGCTTCTGCCGTATTCATCGATAATTTCATCCCTGTTCCCGTTGCAGTCTTTCGCATTGAGTTTGCAGTCTTTGCTTCCGCAGACCAGGCAATTCATACTATACCCCCAAAAGTCCGCCGAGTTCCGCAATCAGTTCCCTGAAGCGCATCATTGCCGCTCTGACCGGTTCCGGGCTGCTCATGTCGACGCCGGCTTCGGCAAGCGACTCAAGCGGATACCTTGAACCTCCGGATTTCAGGAAATTAAGATAATCCGCCCTGGCCGAATCTCCGCCTGCCAGCACTTTTTCCGACAGAGCGATCGCCGCAGCAAGGCCTGTGGAATATTTATAGACATAAAAGGCCCGGTAGAAATGCGGGATTCGGAGCCCTTCCATATCGCTTTGCTCAAACAGTTCAACCTTCGGGCCGAAGTATTTATCAAGCAGACCGCGGTACAGTTTTCTGGTTGATTCTACCGAGAGCGGTTTTCCTTCTTCAACCATTTTGTGAGCGAGGTGTTCGAATTCGGCAAACATCGTCTGTCTGAAAATGGTGGCGATAATATCATCGACCTGCTTTCCTATCAGGTACGCCTTCATTGAATCTGAATCCGCTTTTTCAAACAGGTATTTTGCCAGCAGCTGTTCGTTGAAGGTTGACGCGACCTCGGCTTCAAATATTGTGTAGTTGTAATGCTGGAACGGATTGTTCTTGACCGAATACCAGCTGTGCATTGAGTGTCCGCCTTCATGGGCAAGGGTGAAAACATCCCGCAGTACATCTTCTTTGTAATTCATTAGAATATACGGATCGCCGATGTAGGATCCTGCCGAAAATGCTCCCGAACGCTTTCCCTTGTTCTCATACCGGTCGACCCAGCCCCCTTTCAGGCCTGCACTGAGTGTGCAGCAGTATTCATCGCCCAGCGGCTTAAGGGCTTCCATGATTACCTCTACTGCTTCGCTGTAGGTGTGTTTTACCTGCACATTTTTTACCAGGGGCACATACACATCGTAGTGAGCCAGCCTGTCGACCCCGATTGCCTTCCTGCGGAGTTCATAATACTCATGCAGGACAGGCAGGTTTTCACCCACGGTGTTAAGGAGGTTGTCATAAACTGTTTCTTCAACCTTGTCCGAAAAAAGCGCTGCAGCCCGAGATGAAGGGTAATTTCTGACCCTTGATTTATAAACGTCAAGATGAACGCTTCCGGCATAGAGGGCGGCAAGCGTATTTTTATGCGTTTCGTAACCCTTGTAAAACTGAAAGTAGGCAGTTTTTCTGAGTTCCCGGTCTGGATTTATCAGAAATGACGCATATGTCGACTGGGTCAGCGGCACCTCGCCATCGGGGGTGTTTATAGTTCCGAAATCCATGTCGACATTGGTCAGGGATGAGAAGGTCTTCTGTGCAGTCTGATTCGCTTCCGCCTGCATTGCAAGCAGCTTTTCTTCCTTTTCGGAAAGTATGTGCGGTCTGTACCTGAGAATTTTGCGAAGCATTATTCCATATTCGGAAAGAGCCTCATCGGCAAGAAATCCCGCCATTGTTTTTTCATCGATGGACTGTATTTCCGGAGTCAGCCAGCTTGATTCAGCTGCGGCCTTCGTTGCAAGCGACATATACCTTGCATAGCGTTCCTGGCTGGCTCCGTTGCCTTCATCTTCGTGCAGTCTGAGGTTTGCATAGTAACCGATGCGCTCTTCAAGAAGATCTACCTCTCGCATATAATCGAGGCAGGATTTAAGCAGCGATGCTGATTCTCCAAGCTTTCCCTTGTATTCGCTGATTCCCGGGATCATCGTTTCGAACTCTTTTAGTCCTTCTTCCCATGCTTCCCCGGACTTGTACAATTTTGAAAGGTTCCATTTATTTTCTGTTTTAACGTCTTTTCGTTCAGGTATCGTGTTCAATTGTCTCTCCATTTCAGCAGCATGCCGAGAGCGGCTGCCGCCCGACCGCGGTGCGATATTGTGTTTTTTTCTCTGTCGGATAATTCCGCTACTGTTTTATTGTGTTCAGCAAGAAAGAATACCGGGTCATAACCAAAACCGCCTTGTCCGTAGGGTTTATCGGTAATGTAGCCGTCCATCGTTTCCTGTACCGTATAAACTCTGTATTCATCAAGTATTGCCGTCATGCAGCATACAAAGGTTGCTTTTCGCGCCTCAGGGCCGTCCAGATGGTTCATATTCTGAAGCAGGTAACGGTTTCGTTCCGGGCTGTCAAGGTCAGGTCCGTCTGCAGGGCTGCCGTAACGTGCCGAGAAGATTCCCGGGGCGCCGCCGAGGCCGTCAACGCAAAGCCCCGAGTCGTCGGCTATTACCGGCTGTCCGGTAAGCTCGAATAGTGTCCGCGCCTTCAGTATTGAGTTTTCAAGAAATGTCGAACCCGTCTCCTCGCAGTCAAAATCTACTCCTATTTCTTCTGGTGTTTTTAACAGGACTCCGTCAAGAATCTGCTGGAGTTCAAATTTTTTATGCTGATTGCCGGTTGCAAGCAGAAATGTCGGTTTATTCATGGGCTCTATTATTTCAGAACTTGGGCAGGTGTACAAGTATCAGGCATATAGGTGGAATTTTCATTCTTTAATATTATAAAAATGGTTTGCTCTCCATCCTGAACAGTTTAATATAAAATATGAAATGCCTATTGCAAATTTAGAAATACCGTGTTTAAATATAAATAAATAGAAATGGCCATTTCGTAATTATGAGGAGAGTATATTGTGATAAAAAAGAAGCCCGAAGGCATCTTCATTCCTATGGTGACTCCGTTCAATGCTTCGGACGAATCCATAGATTTTTCCGGTTTGAAAGAGGTAACGGAATTTTTGGTTGCTAATGGTGTGGATGGAGTTATCCCCTCCGGAAGTAC
>QKCC01000069.1 GCA_003245835.1 Spirochaetales bacterium
GACGTGATCACTGTCCCAGCGCATAGGGCGGCTCACGTGAAGCAGAATCTCATCATTGAACAGCAGCGTCGAAGAAATCTTGTCGGCTATCAGCTCTGTAGGATGAAAATGCCCGAGATCGAGGCAGGGCATCTTGCCGCTTGCTGAAGCGTATCCCATATAGAATTCATGAGAACCGACGACAAATGCTTCCGATCCGATACCGAAAAGCTTGGTTTCTACGGCGTCCTTCATGTACTCAGCCGGATAATCCTCTGCAAAAATCTCATCGAGTGAATCCTTGAGGTTCCGCCGGTACCCGATTCTATCGACGGGTATGTCTTTCATTCCGTCCGGAACCCAGACGTTCTCGATCGAAGGACAGCCCTGGTTCTTTCCGAATTCGGCTGTAATCTTTCTGACCCGTTTGGCGTGTTCGATCCAGAAATCGCGGATGCCCTTGTCCTTGCTCTTGTCCTTGCTCGACAGGGTAAAGCCGTCGTCAGCCTTCGGATGCGAAAAGAACGTCCCGTTAAAATCCATCGGTATTTTGTTTTCGCGCGACCACTGCATCCAGCCTGCAAAATGTTCGGCTTCGATTTCGTCGCGATCCACCTTTTTCCCGCCGAATTCGCCGTAAATGGCGTGCAGATTAAGCCTGTGGTTACCGGGAATCATCGAGTATACCTTATCGAGGTCGGAACGCAGCTCGACAGCGGTTCTTGCCTTTCCCGGGTAATTACCGGTCACCTGGATGCCGCCGCCTCCAAGCGTCGCATCCGGGGTCTCAAATCCCCCTACATCATCTCCCTGCCAGCAGTGCAGCGACAGCGGAATTTTATTCAGTTTATCAAGCGCTTCCTCGGGATTAATTCCGAGTTCGCCGTATTGTTCAACAGCAATTTCCCATGCCTTCTGTATCTTATCAGCCATATTGTCCTCCAGATTCTATTTGACCGGTCCGGTCAGTCTGTATAAACAGCATAACCTCGAAAGAACTGTCATGCCTTGACGAAACGTTCAGAATTTAGCACAATTCCTTCATATGATTGAACAAATCAAGCGGCATCTGCTTGATGAGGACGTCTTTACGGACCCCGGGTTCAGACTGGCAGTGCTGAGGCGTTCTCCGCAGATCCCCTTTCCGAAGCATACTCATGATTTTGCCGAACTCGTAATCGTATATGGAGGGAAAGGCACGCATTTCACCGAGAGTGAAGAATACACAGTGAACAGCGGCGACGTATTCATTCTTACCGGAGACCGGGCGCACGGCTACAGGAACCCCGAAAACCTTCAGCTCGTCAACGTGATTTTTACCAGGCAGGTCCTTCAAACACCGCCCTTTCAGGGTTTCGACCTCGATTCTATCAGCGGCTATCATGCACTGTTCACCTGGGAACCGAGGCTCAGAACAGAGCACCGTTTTGAAAACAGGCTAAGGCTTGAACCGCCGGAACTTGCCAGGGCAGTATCGTTTGTAGAAAAACTCGAAACGGAGCTTTCAGGACGGCAGCCGGGCTACAAGGCAATGGCCTATGCCCAGTTTATCGAACTCTGCGGATTCCTCAGCAGGCGTTATGAAACGTCTTCAAGCCCTAAGATGAAGGAACTGTCCAGAATCAGCAGTGTGCTGAACCTGATGGAAAACAACTGCAGCCGGATAATAACAATATCTGAGCTGACCGAGGTCGGGGGAATGTCGGAAAGTACACTTCTCAGGATTTTTCACAGAACAACAGGACTGAGCCCCGTCGAATACCATAACAGGCTCAAAATTGAGCGGATATGCCGGATGCTCGACAAAACCGACAAGTCAATCACCGAGATTGCCTATGATATGGGCTTCTCGGACAGCAACTACATGACCAGGCTGTTCAAAAAGGTGACGGGAGTACCTCCGGGACAATGGCGTAAAAAATCAGCAATATGATTATTGATCCCCTGTAGCCGGCTGTTTTTTCAGTTACAATACAGCAGAAAGTATTATATTTTATAACGGGGGTAATAAATGAAAAATGAACTTTTTATTCTCTGGACAAACGATAATCTGATCACGACAGAAAAGATGGTATTCATGTACGGTCACAACGGCCTGAAAAAGGGCTGGTGGGATCAGGTTACGGTGATTGTATGGGGAGCAACCTCGGTTCTTGCTGCTGAAAATACGAACGTGCAGGCGAAAATAAAGGAAATGATTGCCGACGGGGTCAAATTTTTAGCCTGTAAGGCCTGCGCGGATTCACTCGGTGTTAGTGATGCGCTGGCGTCGCTCGGCATAGAAGTTTTCTACACCGGAGAGACGCTTACGCAGATTCTTAAAGAAAAGAAGAACCTCCTGACGGTTTAAACCGCCGGCAGATTCAGAAACGGATAGTGCCGCTATTCCGGTAGCGGTGTATAGAATTAAAATTATCCCGCGAACCGTAAGCAACAATGAACGGCAGTGTCGTCTGCCCTGTCTTGACAAAATCTGAGGCGGCGACTGTAAAACTCATTACTGTCATTCCGTTTGATTCCGTAACTTCAAATTTGACAGGTCTCTGAACCTCTGCCTCCCTGTGAGAATGGCCGCTTCCAATATCTTCCCGGAAGGCCGGTTCACCGTCCTTATTGTATCCGATAAAAATATTCGCCCCGTCCATCCGGTTCGAACCAAGCCCGACTGCCACCCAGCCGTCGGTTTCTGCAGTAAACGTGATTGTAAGACTGCCTGAGTCTATACTCCATTCAAGTTTCGCTTTATCAAGTTGAATAGTATCAGCAGCAAACAGCGAACCTGAAACCGCAAACAGTGCAAGTAGAACTATTATTGCTTTCTTCATGTTCAGCTCCTTATCGTTAAAATTAGTAATCAACAGCAGTACAGTCAAGAAAAAAGGGTTCCTGCCGGCAGCTCGCTTCACCTCTACCTGTGATCCTTATTATACCTTCTTATCTCCTTTGACAGGTTCTTCCATTTCTGCTTTTCCAGTCTTGCCGCTGCTTCATCCTGTCTTCTGTGCAGATAATTCATCTCGTTTTTAAGCTTCAGGTAGCTTTCGTAGCGGCGATAATCAAGCTCACCGTCCCGAAGCGCGGCCTGCACAGCACAGCCCGGTTCCCCCTGGTGGGAACAGTCGCTGAACCTGCATGAAGCTGCGTATTCGGCTATCTCGCTGAACGCATCGTCGGCGCTTTCGGACTCTCCCCACAGCTGAAGTTCACGCATACCGGGACTGTCTATCAGCAGGGCGCCCGAATCAAGCCGGAACAGTTCCCTGTGAGTTGTGGTGTGCCGTCCGCGAAGGTCCGCCTCGCGCTGCGCCCCTGTTTTCTGCATGTCGGAACCGGAAAGTGCATTTATCAGCGTTGACTTACCCACCCCGGAAGGGCCGGCAAGCGCGACCGTAATTCCGGG
>QKCC01000108.1 GCA_003245835.1 Spirochaetales bacterium
GGTACCCAGAGTTTCCGGATTGATGTGTTCAATACCAATGCTGACATAGATATTTTCGCATCGCTCCGTGCAGCGGCCAAAAGCCGTGATGAAGCTCTTTATGCAGCCGAAAGCATGCTCGGCAGCGAAACCCTTACAATCAAAGGTTACCCGGACAGCGAGCTGATGACAGGGCGCTACTACATCTCGCTGCTTGATCAGCTTGCAAAGGAACTTCCGCAGAAGCTGTCGGTTATTGTTACCCTCGGAGAGGAACCACCGGCGATGCTGACCGGACTTTCAGCCCTGCCGGATCCTGCCGACAGTTTCGAATCGGCCCTGCTTTCAACCGTAGAGATAATTTCTGAAACGGGAAAGGGGTCCGGATGCATTGTCAGCAAGGACGGCTATGTTATTACCAACCTGCATGTGATTCAGGGAGCCGACGGCAAACCCTCTGAAAAAACTTACGCCGCCATGTCGCTTTCTGTTTATTCGCCGCCGACTGAGCTGTTTTCAGCCCGCCTTGTTGACTTTGACAGGGAGCTCGACCTTGCTCTTTTGAAGATAGATTCCGGCCGCTACGGGCAGAAGCTGCCGTATAATTATGATTTTCCCTATTTCAGTTTCGGTAAGCCGGAGTCCCTGAGGATTGGTCAGCCGATCGGCATAATCGGTTACCCCGAGGTGGGCGGCACCGGTTCCAGAACATCGGTGACATTTACGTCGGGAATTGTTAGCGGCTTCGAGGCCGGGGCCGACTGTACACTGATTAAGACCGATGCTGCCATCGGCAGCGGTAATTCCGGAGGCGCGGTTATAAACGCTTACCACGAGCTGCTCGGTATACCCGGGTATATCATGGATATAAACAGCGACAAGATGGGTTATATTTACCCGGTAACATGTCTGCCCGGTAACTGGCTCAGGATGATCAAGCGGGCAAACGGCTGAATCATTGGTCAGTGTTGCAGAAAGCGCACAAATGTCAAAAAATTTGGTTGATCTAATTATTTTTTGCGGTTAAAGTAAAATCGATGAGTGATAAAACCAGTTCGCACAGAAAGATATCTCTTCTTGCCAGAATAGCCTGGATGTACTATATCCAGGGACTTACGCAGGAAGAAATCGCGAAGAAGCTTGATTTTTCGCGGACCAAGGTAACCCGGCTCCTGGCACAGGCCAAGGATGAGGGTATTGTTGAGATTAATATCAGCAGGAAATTCAGAACCTGCTTTGAGATAGAAGAGATGCTCAGGGACGCATTTTCGCTTGAAACAGTCAGGGTTGTCCCCCAGGGCGACAGTCCCGAAGATACCCGAGAGGGTGTAGGCGTTGCATGCGCCGGCTACCTTGAACAGAACCTTACGGACGGGGACGTTATCGGCTGCAGCTGGGGACGCAACCTGTTTCATGTAGGGCAGGCGCTCCGCTCAGTCAGGGACAGGGCTCTTACAGTTGTTCAGCTTTCAGGCGGAATGAATACCGGCGGGGAGCTTCTTCCGCAGAAGGTGATGGAGCTGATGGTGTCTAAACTCAGCGCAAAGGGTGTATGGCTGAATACCCCGGCTGTAGTCGCGCATCTTGATATCAAAAAGGCGCTGATACGCGATTTCAGTATCAACGAGGCTATAACTCTCGGAAAGAGCTGTAATAAGGCCCTCGTGGGGATCGGCGATTTCAGTGATACAGCTTCACTTGTTGTTACCGGCTCTATTACACGCGAAGAGAACCAGGAGCTCAAGCACGCTGGTGCGGTGGGTGACATCCTGTGCCGTCATTACGATATCAACGGCAAGGTTGTAAAAAGCAGTATTGCCGACAGGGTCATGGCGATTTCGCTGGAAGAACTGAGAAATATTCCGCTTCGGATCGGTGTTACTTCAGGCAGGGAAAAGGCAATGCCGATACTTGGGGCCATAAACGGCGGTTATATTAACGCGCTGATTACCGACGAGGAAACTGCAAACGAACTGCTTAAACTTACAAACCAGAAACTGTAAAAGTTGAGGCTGAACAGCTTACAATCAGGACAAACTCTATGAAATCAGGCAATTTTACCGGTACCGAAACCTATGTACTTGATCAGGAACTATCACAAATTGTAAATGTTTCAATGGCCCTCGAGATGCCCCTGCTTCTGAAGGGTGAACCCGGAACCGGCAAAACCAGACTTGCGCATGCCGTAGCGGAGGGCCTCGGTATGGATTTGATTGTCCTGAACGTTAAATCGAGCATGAAGCTCGTTGATGCGCTCTATCATTACGATACCCTGACAAGGCTGAATGATTCGCGTTTCGGTGATTCCCGCAGGGATGTCAGCAATATTGAAGAATACATCAGGATGGGAAAGATCGGGCAGGCATTTACATCCGACAGGCGGATGGTGCTCCTGATCGACGAAATCGACAAGGCCGATACGGATTTTCAGGACGATATGCTTGATGTTCTTGATCAGATGGAGTTTGACATCACCGAAATTGATAAGAGGGTGAAGGCTGAACACCGGCCGGTAATTATCATAACTTCAAACAGCAAAAAGGACCTTTCTGATCCCTTCCTGGGTCGGTGCAATTTTCATCATATAGCATTTCCGGACAAGGAGCTGATGCAGAGAATAGTCGACGTTCATTTTCCCGGTATAAACAGGACTCTTGCAGTGAATGCTATTAACATGTTTTACAGGCTCAGAGCCCTCCCCAATATCGAGAAGAAACCGGCCACACGTGAACTGATCAACTGGATTCGGGCGCTTGAAACGGACCCCGGCTTCAATATCGACGAGCTGTTATCGGGCAGGGTGCCGTTTCCGGGGATCCTGTTCAAGCGCAGTGAAGATCTGAAGAAGGCAAAGTCCTTCAGCCTTTAAAAATGTTTTCCGACTTTTTCCTGAAACTCCGTGACGCCGGAATTCCAGTCAGTCTTAAATCCTTCATGACGCTTCAGCGCGCACTTTATCTGGGCCTGATCACGAGCGTATATGAGCTGTACGTAACGGTCCGCAGCATACTTGTAAAGAGCGAACGTTATTTTGATCTATATGATAATCTCTTCGCGGTTTATTTTGAAGACGCTGACGATTCGGTACTGGACGGAATAATCCCCGATGAACATACGGCCGCCCTGCTTGAGGAATGGCTGCGGCATGCGGCCTCACGTGAGTTTGAGGCAGAAGATCCAAATCTGCAGAATATGACGCCGGAACAGCTGCTTGAGTATTTTCAGAACCGCCTTAACGAACAGAAAGAGCGCCACAATTTCGGCAGCAAGTGGATAGGTACTGCGGGAACCTCTCCGACGGGGCATTCGGGCTTTCATCCGTCCGGAATGCGGGTAGGGGGCGATTCATCGCGGTTTTCCGCCGTAAAGGTCGCAGGCGACAGGCGGTACCGGGATTACACTACCGAAGGCCCCCTTAGTGAGTCAGCAATGATGGAGGCGCTTAAAAGGCTGAAGAATATGGTGCCGCACGGCCGGAAGGACCGGGTGGATATTGATGCAACGATAACAGGCACATTGAAAAATGCAGGTGAAATTGAAATCGTATTCAGACAGAGCCTAAGGGACAGACTCAAGGTTGTTCTTGCAATCGATAACGGCGGCGTATCGATGAATTCGCATGTCGGGATTGTGAAGAAGCTGTTTGACCATGCAAACAGCTTTTTTAAGGATCTTTGTGTAGTCTATTTTCATAATACCATATACGACAGGGTCTGGACCGACCCGGGCCGCTTCAGGCAGCCGGTGAGGATTGATGACCTTATAAAGCGCGATCCGGAGACCCGGCTGATAATTGTCGGCGATGCGAGTATGTCGCCGTACGAGCTGCTGTACCGCAACGGGATTATCCACACGGAAGACCGAAGTTCAGCACCGGGGCTTGTTTATCTGCAGCAGCTTGAAAAATCATTCAGGCACATTGCCTGGCTTAACCCCGTTCCGGAAAACCTGTGGGAGTATACAAAATCAATTGAGATAATAAACGGTATTTTCCCGATGTTCGAGATTTCGCTTAACGGACTTGAAAAGGCTGTTGCTCATCTTATGCTGAAGTAACCCTGTCCGGCAGCGGGTTCAGGGACTTCAGTCTCCGTTCAGTTTCTGAAATATTCAGCATTCAATGCTGATATCAGATCATCAAGCCCGTCCGCGTTTTGAGCTGCACCCTGCCACAGCGGCGCTCTTCCGCCGCCTTTTCCGGCTATCAGCGGCAGCATTTTTTCCCTGAAGGCGCCGAAATCAAACTGGTTTTCGGACGGGCATGCCACCGCCCAGGTGAGCACGCCGCCGCTGCGGTTAAAAATAAAAGCGGGGCCTGTGCCGGTCCGGACCGTCAGAGCTTTGAGCAGCCCTGAAATAAATCCCTTTTCCCTGTCGTCAAAGACCTTGATTATCGGACATGGGTATTCCGTCGACGATTTTTCCGCCTCAGCGGCCAGGATCGACGCGAAGAGCGCGGAATATTCTTCCTCGAGTTTGCCGTAACCGGATTTTAGCTCTGTGTAACTGTCAGCCGCGGCTTTCGCTTTTTCGACAAGCTCGAACTGTCTTGCCGAGTAGAATTCGTTGAGGCTGTTTATGATCACCGTCTTTTCGGTGTAATCGGCAAACGCGCGCCTTCCAATTTTCCAGAATGTCCGTATATGACCCCTGATTTTTTCCTGGTGTGAATATTTTATAAGCTCGGCGTCTGATGTCGATGAAAGATGAATTCCGCCGCAGGCCACGCAGTCGATACCGGGGATATCAATTATTCTGATGCTTCCGCTGTGTTTTGAGGGTCTTCTGAGCGAAAAATCTCCGAGTCCGTCGGAATCGGTCCAGATTGATTTGATTTCGGTGCCTGACCTGACGAAGCGGTTCGATTCCTGTTCAATTTCGAGCAGTTTCTGAACCGGAATATCCTCCTCGGAGGTTTCGATTGCAGTGTATTCCTCACCCTGGTGAACAGAAACAGTTTTTATTTCGTACAGGCGCATCATGGCGGCGGAAATTATATGCTGCCCGGAATGCTGCTGCATGTAATCGAAACGGTGATCAAAATCTACGGAACAGTGAACGGAACTGCCTGCTGTGTCGATCGACTCACCGGCGGCAATTTCAACGGTGTGCGTGACCATTCCGTTCGACTTTCTGACGTCGATTACATTCTGCCCGCCGATAGTGCCCCTGTCGGCCGGCTGCCCGCCGCCTTCGGGATAGAATGCAGTCCGGTTCAAAATTACTGACGCCCTATTCCCGTCATGTTCAATAGATACTATTTCAGCTTCAAAATCAGTCAGCGAATTATCATCATAAAATAAAAGTTCTGTCATATTTATAATATAGCACGTCCAGATATTGATAATAAGAGCCGAACGGGTTACGTTCGGAACTGTGATAAAAAAAATAAAATTAATAATGATTCCGGTTTTTATTCTGTTCACCGCAGGCCCTTTGTATTCGGCTGAGAATGAATCATACGCGGTTCTCCTCGGCGGAGGGGGCGCACGCGGGGCCTACGAGATAGGGGTCTGGAAGGCTCTCAATGATATGGACATTGAGATAGGGGCAGTATACGGGGTTTCTGTCGGTGCCATCAACGGCGCTGTCCTGGTTGCAGGCGAATATTCCCTCGCCGAGAATCTCTGGCTTCACATCAGGAATGACAATGTGATGGTAATGACTGACTCCGTTGAGAGTCTGCTTGAAGGCAGTTTCTCATTTTCCGCTCTGACCGTTGCCGCGGAGAACTTTATTTCCGAAGGCGGCATAGATGTATCTCCGCTCGAAGATCTTCTTGACAGGTATATAGACGAGCAGGCTGTCCGGAACAGCAGTATTGAATTCGGCCTGGCTTCATATTCATTGTCCGATATGACCGAGAAGTATTACTATCTTGAGGATATTCCGGAAGGTGAACTGGTAGAGTACATTCTTGCAAGTGCAAATTTCCCGCTTTTTCAGCGTCAAATGATAGGCGGTGAAAAATTTGTCGACGGCGGGATATACAAGAATTTAGTAATAGATATGGTCGACCCTGCACGATTTTCAAAGGTTCTGGCGGTGTCTCTCGATCTGCTTATGCCCGGCGATATTATTGACTTTGCGAGTGACTATAAAGAATATGAGCACAATGTGGAATTTATAAGTCCGTCGTTCGATCCGGGATCGCTGCTGGATTTCAAACCCGAAAATGCTCTGAGGCTGATGCAGATGGGGTATCTGGACTGCCTCAGGCATTTCGGAAAGATTTCGGGCAGCCGGTATTATATCTACGGTGAAGGGACAATCAGGCAGATGTTTGAAAGTCTTTCATCGGAACAGAGGAAAACCGCTGTAGAGCTTCTGGAAATTCCCGCGGTAACCGAATATGAAAAAATCCTGCCTGAACTCAGGAAAATGGCCGGTTCCGAGGCGGAACTGCTTGAAGTGTATGCCGTGCTGTCCGGTATTGAGCGGGAGGATTTGTTTTCCGAACAGGAACTTATTTCAAAAATCGTCGATAAATATATAAATCGCTTCAGTTATAAGGTATACTATGACCGTTATCTGGATTTTTTAAGCTATCTCGCGCTTGAGTCTGACTATAAATACCGTCCGGATGAAGAATTGAGCAGGTATATAGATCACAGCGCGGGTTTTCAGGAGTGAACAGTGGCGCTTGAAGATGTTATCGGAAAAATACGATCAAACCCCGAAATCAAAAAATGCGGTATGGTGCTGTACCATAACGGTCTGGTCCGTGAAACTTCCCGTGCGGGAGAACCCGTTACGAGCCTGAAGGTGCATGTCGATTACCCCCTGCTTGAAAAAGTAATCGCGGAACAGAAAAAGCGGGAAGGGATAATCGATATTATTGTCGAAATCTATGATGAAAAGGTTCTTCTTCCTGGAGATGATGTAATGGTGCTTGCGGTTGCAGGCGACATTCGGCCCAACGTGAAGAAGGTCCTCTCCGATACTCTCGAAGAAATCAAACTAAGATGTACATCCAAAGAGGAAGTACTGCTAGACTGATGGATTTCAGGAATGACTATATAACACGAAAAGCTGTGAAGGATAACTGTGCATACTATTGGATGTACTGGTCGCCGCTTTATCCTGTTAACAGGTTCCTGATTACAAAATCCGTTCCTGCCCGTCCGGGCGTATTCAGACTGTTTTATCGCGACAGTAACGGGAAGCTGAAGCTGTTCTACATGGAGAGGGTCTGGTACGGAGGCCTGCGTTCCGAAATAAGGCGGGCTTCCGACCCGTACGAGGTGTCGGACCCGGTCAGAAGAGCAGTTCTGACCGATGATAAGTGTTTTTTCAGTTATACTATAGTTGAATCAAAAGAAGATATGTTTGATCTTATTTCCGCGTATTCGGTAAAGCTTCTGCCGGACCGCGATGCACCGGCAGATTCGGGCCGTTACGAAAAGATATTTATTGAAGACTGATTTTCCCCTACCTGTGAATCGCTCTTTCGATCTGTTCCTTATTAAAACCGACAAGAATTTTGCCGTTAATATCCAGAACCGGAACGCCCATCTGGCCTGATTTTCTTGTCATCTCTTCAGCACGCCTGGTATCCGATGCAACATTATACTCGGTGAAGGGTATATTATTCATCCTTAAATAATCCTTGGCCAGGCGGCAGTAGGTGCAGCTCGGGGTAGAATACATGATTACAGCCATTTTATTTCTCCTGTTAAATTCGTTATGCTGGAATACATTTATAATATAGTTGCGATAAGCAACTAAGTCAATAATAATATATATAAAAAAGTATATATGTATAAGTTTACAGATAATTTTTTATGGCTATTACCATATCGATAAGTAGTTATTTCTATATATAAATAATTAAATATTCGTTGCCTTATACATACTGTCATATTAAAATATTAATAGAAACGAGCAACAGGGGGTTTATTATGTCAGCAATGCCGGAGGCAGTAAAGAAAGCATGGGCGGATCGCCAGGGACCCATAGTCCTTACTACGATAGGTAATGACGGGAATCCTAATAATATCTATACCAGCAACGTAAATTTGATGGACGACGACAAAATCGTACTGGCAAATAAATATATAGACAGATCGATGAAGAACAAGCTTCCCGACAGTATTGCAACACTGCTTTTTGTAACCAACGATAAAAAGCATTATGTCGTAAAAGGCAACGTCAGCTATGACTACGGCGGAAGGCATTACAAATTCATGCGAACCTGGAGCGGCGACAAGCACCCGGGTCACGGCGCAGCCGTCGTCAATATCAATGAAATCTATGAAGAGGGCCGCAAGGTTATCTGATTAGGGATTAACTTTTCAAGTGTCAGCTATTCAACCGGCTTTTTCAAGCCGGTTTTTTTATTGTGCGGGGTTCCCGGCTACCTTAAAATATGCGCGGTCATTCGGTCGAGGGGAATGTCCTTGATTCCGAGGCTGGCCTGGATGAACACTCCGTCAAGACAGGCTAGAATAAGCTCCGCCAGAATTTCCTTATCGGAACCCTCCGGGATGATTTTGGCAAGGCCTTCCTTTACAGTACTTTTCCAATGCTGGTAGATTATGCGGACGCGCTCGGTGGCTGCCTCGTTGCCCGAGATGCCGTCATAAATCAGGTAAAGGTGAAGCCTTCCGCGTTTACTTGCCCGGGTAAGCAGGCTGTACACTGCCTGGAGAATTTTTTCCGGCGGCAGGCCTTCCCGCATATTTCCGACCCAGTGCAGAATGTCCTCGCTGAGTCTCTTCATATGCCGGTTCGTTATTTCGAAAATAAGCTCTGATTTTGTAGGGTAGTAATAATACAGAGTGCCCTTGCTGATGCCGCTTTCCCGTGCAATATCGGAAAGACTAGTACTTTCTGCGCCTTGCTTTGTAATCAGGAAGGCTGCGGTGCTGATTATCTTTTCTCTTGTCTTTGCGGAATCCGCATTTTTCATCTTTCCCATTGGTCTATTATCGACCACCAGCCGATAATTGTAAACCAAATAAGTATGGTAACTAAACCAAAAAGGTACCTGTTATTTTATTGAGACCGTCCGCATCAGTATGGCGGATAATCTCAGGCAGTTTTCCGGCAACGGCAATCTGTTCATTTTTTATAAGCAGAACCCCGTCGATACCGGGGATTGAAACCAGCCGTTCAGCTGCCGGTCCGAGGTCGGATTCCTTCTTTACAAGGTTTCCTCCGAGGGTGGCTGCGGCATCAGCGAGTGCCGCACTGCCCGAAACCACCGTACAAAGATCGCAGTCGCCAAGGCTCAGTGAATGCCCCATGCGCCCGGAAGACGAACAGACCGCGGTTCCCTTTTCATCCGGAATAATTTTGAGGGCAAGACCTGAAAATTTCGAACTTATTCCGCTGAATACGCCGGCAATCACAGGTCTGACTTTTCGGTTCTGCTGCCGGCCGGGCAGGGGTAGGATGAATATATCTCCGCCGTTTTCGATTATTATATCTTCCGCTGCCTGTACGGCTGAAGCTGCAGCGGCCCTTTGGACGGCAAGCATGGCAATAGTCCCGGCTACAGCGGCCATAGGGCCTGTACCCGTGAGTTTCGCAGCTTCCGCCATCAGGACTGCCGGTTCGGGGGCGCCGGGTAAAAGTTCTATCGGAACGAGGCTGGTCAGGAAGACAGGCTGTTTTTTTATGAAGTGCTCAAGCTCATCCCTGATGGATTTGATATGTTCCGTGATGTCAGAAAACAGCGGGCCGCCGTCCGCGGGTGATATCCGGTAGGATGCCCCCCGGTAACTGAAAGTTCTGAATTCCCGCATGCGGAGCTCCGGCGGTCAGAAAAGTGAAGAGCAGGCGCCGAACGGACAGTTTCTTACACAGCTCATGCATGCGATGCATTTTTCACCGTTGAATTTGACCTGCCGTACCGCAGGCGACTCAATGTGCAGGGCCGCCGTCGGGCAGTGGCTCAGGCAGTTCCCGCAGGAGACGCACCTGTCCTCGTTCCACATTAGGCTGTTCATTGTCCGGCTTACGTTGACGTCGAATGACTCTACGTAGGCAAGGCCTTCGGCAACCTTTTGTTCATCGCCGGTAACATCGATGGCCATATGACCCTCTTCATTCGGAGTGATGCTGGCCCTGTATATATTGATGTCTAGATCAAACTTTCTGACGAGTTCAGACACTATCGGTTTTCCGGAAATGGATGCGGAGAAGGTCAGAAGTACTCTTTTTGTTACAATATTGCTCATGCCTGTCCTCCCTGTGATCTGATGTTAAGCGGCGACATTCCCTGGTCTTTAGGGAGCATCTGGTAGGGTTTCGACAGCAGGAAGTCTCCGGCAGAAATCTCGGCCTTCAGCAGCTCTGCTATTTTCAGCGCCTTTGAATAGGATGAAAGAGAACCTGTTATTACCTTTTTACCGTTGATTTCAACCATTCCGCTTCTGAGCTGCTCATACGAGAGCCTGCAGATAATGTCGCTCTTACGTTCCGGGTACGCCGTTGAATAATCTATTACCGGTGCGAATAGCTCGCTGTCCTTTACTGTACAGCGCTTAAGTATGTCCCGGTTCAGAATCGGAATCGGAATGCCTATGCCGAGTGCAAGCGAGACACCGTATCCCTTTAGGCTTACCCCCCTGACAAATTCCGGCTTCATTTTTTTCATATCGCCGGTAAGACCGAGTGTTCCGGCACCTTCGATCGGTACGCCGTTTTCACCTCGATTGCAGGCGGATGCGTGCTGGGTGCCTTCCGCGTATACGTGTCCGTGTGCACCGGCAAGCCATACGCTGGAACCGATACCGATTGTATCGTAGTATGGATCGTTCAACAGCGGAGAAAGCTGACCGGCCGAACTGTATGTCAGGTTCTTCATATCAGGGTTCAGCTTTCCGAGATATGTATGAATAGGTTTGTCCGAACAGTTGATTGCGACATTGTAGTTCTGGTAGCAGTTTCTGGGGTTTGTCATAATTGCCTGGTTCAGATCGTTAATGGTCACATAAGTCCTTAGTTCTTTCAGCGGGTATTCATCTGTACCGTATGAAAGCGCGAAAAGCTGGACTTCTTCACCGGCAACGAGTTTTTCTATTACATGCCCGCCGCCGAACATAAAATCACCGGGGTAGTACATGTTGGCGGGGTCGTTGTGTCTAAGCTGTGTCGCTCCGAGGTAAACATCAACGGCTGCAATTCCGGCATAGGCCATTACATCGTCGAGCCAGACCTCGGTCATCCGCATTTTCGGTTTTGAGTGGCCGAAATTAAGAAAACATCCTGAAGAACACATCGGGCCGAAGGTAGCTGTTGTTACAACGTCTATTTCTGCAGCGGCCTCGTCCAGGCCCTTTCTTTCTACGTAGCCGATGACTTCATCTGCAGTCAGAACTACCGCTTTTCCGGATTCAATTTTCGAGTTTATTTCTTCGTATGTCTTCATGCAAATGACAGTACAGTATTGCTTTATTTATTTCAAGTGAGGTCATTCC
>QKCC01000299.1 GCA_003245835.1 Spirochaetales bacterium
TACAACCTGCTCGGCGGCAAAATGAGAGACAAAGTTTTAATGTATGCCAACGCGTGGTTTGTCGGAGCCAGAACACCGGAAGAGTTTGCTGAAAAGGCAAAGAAAGTTCAAAGCATGGGGATAAAAGCAGTTAAGTGGGATCCGTTCGGAAAGTCTCATATGACAATATCTCCGAATGAAATGGACCAGGCCGTCTCCTGTGTCGGGGCCGTCAGGGAAGCTGTCGGGTCGGATATGAATCTGCTCATCGAATGTCACGGAAGATTTAATCCAACCACTGCTGTACTGATCTCAAAAGAGCTTGCACCCTTTAAGCCGATGCTGATGGAGGAACCTGTTCCGCCCGACAATATTGATTCTCTTGCATGGGTTCGCGATAAGAGCGAAGTCCCGATAGCCGCCGGTGAAAGAATGTATTCAAAATATGCTTTCTGGGAAGCCCTGTCAAAAAAAGCCATCGATTATGCCCAGCCTGATATTTTTCATACCGGGGGAATAATGGAAGCCAAAAAGATTGCGGCAATGGCTGAAGCCTGTCATCTTCCCGTTTCATTTCATAATCCCAGCGGCCCTGTTTCCAATGCTGCAATTCTTCAGCTTGCAGCATGTGTTCCAAACTTCTTCATACATGAAATAATGCTGACGGACGGTTCGTTCAGGCAGAAGGTTTCAAATGAGGTTGTTGTTTATGAAGACGGACACATCATGATTCCTGACAACCCCGGTCTCGGGATAGAACTCAATGAGGATTTTCTCCAGAGCAGGCCGTATGTTCCGAGAAATCTTAGACATTATTCCGGGACACTAACTGATATAAGACCGAAAGACGATACAATTTATTATTTCAAGGGACTTGAGGGTTTCACCGTTTAAGAGATATTTCTGATAACCCGTAACAAGGGTTATCAGAAATATACAAAAACTGTCAAGAAAAACTTCTTATAAGTAAAATAACAGCAGTATAAATTGGCAAGATAAAATGCATCGTTTAACACCTAATCGGGATGACTCGCCGCCCCGGTTAGATGTTAATTATGGATGGATTATATCAGAACTCAAAGCTCTACATCTTTTTAACCATATTCTCTACAGCGGTTACCCAGTCATGATCGGGATCGTTTGAACGGAAGAATCCCTGGTCTTTTCCGGCCATCAGCCATAGAAAGTATGTATTATAACCGGGGGCCCCGACAGTCGTATGGTACCCCTTCGGGAATTCGACCAGATCATCCTGCTTTACAACGTAGCATTCGTCTATTTCACCGTCCTTGGTATACATCCGCTGTATGGCGAATCCCTGCTCCGGCTGAAACAAAAAGTAGTATATTTCTTCAAGCACGCCTTCTGCCGGCATATTTTCAACATCATGCTTATGCGGCGGAAAACCCGCCCAGTTTCCCGGGGTTATGAATGCCTCACCAATTGTAAGATATTTTGCATTAGACCTTCCGTCGATAATGAAGTGCGTGTCGCGCTCCCAGGGTTTAACGCCAAGCATCAGGCTGTTTACATTATCCGGCGTGAGCAGCTGCGGCTCGGTATCTTCATCAACAGCCGTCGAACATACCGCAATCTTGACGCTCCAGGGCGTCGATATATTGACCTTTTTATTACGGGGAATATAAAAGCTGTGCGCCTTACCCTCAAATACAGTACGCCGCCCGCCTACATTCTTCCAGACTGTTCCGTCAAACTCGACGTCGCACTTTCCGCCCAGAATTATAAAAGCAGTCTCGTTTATTTCCGAAAAATATTCCATGCTGTCGCCTGCCTTCAGTTCTATTATTCCGAATTCAAGAGCATTTAAAGAGCATTCTCCCTTTCTGCATATCGGTGTGTATCCGATTGCCTGTTTATACGATTTTTTGTAGTTCATTATTATTCCTCCTGCAAATTTTTTACTAACTATTTCGTATTCAGCATGCCGGTCACAAAATCCTTCCAGGGGGCAACAATCGCAATATCAGCGTAATCGAATATCGGAGCCTTCGGATCAGTATTGACCGCAATAACCTTTTTTGATCTGTTCATTCCTGCTATATGCTGAAATGAACCCGAAATTCCCAAGGCAATATATAGATCAGGACTTACGGTACTTCCCGTCTGTCCAATCTGCTTTTTATAGTCAGCATAACCCGCATCAACTGCGGAGCGGCTGGCGCCCGCAGCACCGCCGAGTTTTTCAGCAAGGTCACTAAGAAGCTGAAAGCCCTGCCTTGAGCCAATACCTTTTCCCCCGGCGATAATGATATTCGCATCGCTTAAATCCTCTCCTTTCAGGATTAATTTATGTTCAAGAATCTCTACCGGGTCTATCAACAATTCGTTAGGCTTATACAGGACAACCCTGCCCCGCCCGGACCCGGAGTCGACAGCTTGCAGCGAGTCTGTTTTGACTGTTGCCATCTGCGGTCTTGCAGTTCCGCATACTATCTCAGCTATGATTCCTCCCCCGTAAGCCGGCCGGACCTGCCTCAGGAGATTGTCCGAATCAATATAAAGATCCCGGCAGTCTGCTGTAAGACCTGTTTTGAGCAAAGCGGCGGTTCTTGCAGCGATAATTGAAAACTGACCGCCCGAAGGAAACAATATCAGCTGCGGACGGTATTCTTCTGCAAGTTCGGCAAGATATTTCGACAGAACATAATCGCTGCCTTCAGCGGAAATCTGGTAAACGGTATCGGTTCCATAATTGATGCTTTGATTCGGAGGTTCATGCTGCCTGAAACAGACTGCAGCGGTTTCCGTGCCGAGGCTTTCAGCGAGCTTTGCAGCCAGGGCCGCAAGTGCTTTTGTCCCCGAAGTACTGAAGTCGGTGCATACCCAGATCTCATCAGGCATTGCAGAACCTCTTAACCTCTGCAAGCCCTTCATAAAGGTCCAGCCGTACAGGAATTCTCTTTTGGATTATATTCTGTTTCATCTTCACAACCCTTGTAGGGGATCCTCTCAGTCCGCATTCTTCGGGTTGCATTTCAAGGTCTTCCAGGCAGAGACGCCTGACCGATTCCCTGTTTACACTCCGCAGTCCCTTTA
>QKCC01000173.1 GCA_003245835.1 Spirochaetales bacterium
GTCGATGAGGAGCTTCTGCCCCTGACCGGAACCGCCGACGTTCATGCAGCGGTCGAAAAGCTGCAGATGCTGTACCCCGCCCTTCCCGGCTGTGTTTCCGCAGATCAGCAGGTCATTATTGCCAGAAATGGCGGTGCCCCCGCAATCGTGTACGACCACGGAAAAATGTTCCGCTCGCCCTGTTTTAAGGTCGATATCGTTGACACGCTGGGGGCCGGCGACGCATTTAACGCCGGGTTTATTGCCGCCCGTCTGAACGGCAAAAACCTTACAGACAGTCTGGCCTGGGCGCACGGAACTGCCGGCTTCAACCTGACAAAGACCGGCGCGCGCGGAATGCCGACATTACAGGAGCTTGAAGCATTTATTGCGGCGCATCACCTCCGATTATAACTTTACAAGCTCAGATCTCTCAGGAGTCTCCAGATCGATTCGGACCAATGTCAGCTCATCACCTTCTGATGCGCCGTTAATGTTTACGCTGCGCCCTGTTTTCTGCATCCAGCGGCGGCTCAGGCGGCTTGATTCATGTACATGACCGTGGAGCGTAAGAAGCGGCTGCCGCTCCTCGATAAATCTCTGTACTGCGATGCTGCCTATATGAGGATCAACCGGTACGTGGTCAATCACAACATCCTTCAGGTCCGACAGGTCGAGGGCAGAATTATAGGGCGGAGCATGAAAAAGAAAAACAGCGTTTCCGAGCTCTTCATCTTCAGTCAATTTATCGAGATCTTCTTTTATGGTTGTCCACTTTCGCTCATGTTCACAAACCGGAATGGTACGCATTCCCTCTTCAGGACTGATGCATCCGATATCCGTATAACGCGAAACATCATATCGTTCCCAGTCCTTCAACATGTACGGACTTGGCGGCACATAATTGTATCCGTAGAAAAAGTATCCGGCAGCCTGACTTCTGCGGTTATGAAGATATGTCCATAAATCATCGCGGCCGGCGTCGATCAATGCTGATTCAAAGATCCGAGGATCATCATTCCCCATTATCATAAATACTTTCGGATAGTTTCCCCCGAGGTATTGTTTCAGAATCACAAAATTTTTTCTTAAAAAACCGTTTATAAAATCGGTCGAACCTGAAAAAGGCGGCAGAATGTCCCCACCGATAAGAAGCACATCGGGGGTATCGTTTTTCAAAAAAGTGAATAACGAATTATACAGTTTTCCGCGTCCGTGCAGATCGGTAACGAAAAAGGCCTCAGGCATCTGATTTACCGATATTCAATTTTCGGGCGGCATCCGTCACTGCATTTATCTTCGAGGCCATACTCGTTTTCTTTTCAATGTCGGCATCTGTAATATAATGTACGTCAAGCAGATGTTCTGTTTTGTAGCCTGTCCTGAGGTAATTCAACCTCCCGAGGCACCTGCTCCATCCGTCAAGCCAGGCAGCAAGAAGGTCCCTTTTCCGGCCGGGTCCGTCTACATGGATCAGAAGATCAATATCGCTCATTGGTCCGGCGGTGGCATTTTTAGTACTTCCGATAACATAGACAGCTTCTACTCCGAAGGCTTCCTGATCAAGACCGGCTGCAATATTTTCAGCCATCGAATACCGCCAGCTCCAGTAGTCGTCCTGCATATAACTTGTCCGGGAATAAACATCCTGGGTATTTTCAACAGACGAAGGTTCGGCAAACACAGCCGCTGCCTGGTTAATCTCTTCGTTCATGAGTATACGTAAAATTTTACCATTGTTTTCTTTCTTTATATCAGTAACATAAATTACCCCGGCAAGGTCGGCAAATTCGGGGAAAATATCGCACAGAATATTCTTCGAACGGGTTAATTCCGACTCTCTGAATATCTCGTCATCGTTATCCGGGTACAACGGCAGGTATTTAATTGACGCTTCGACGAGATCCTGAAAAAAATGCGTGCCGAAAGAGACCTCGGGAACATAATCACCCTTTCGCCTTGCTATTTCGATCAGCATGGCTGTGTTGTTTATATCGGAATAATTGACCTTAACTCCCATTTTAATATCGCCGCGGCTGCCCCATCGTCCGGGTCCCAGAAGGATAAATCGCCGCTTCGGCAGGGCGGAGTTCAGTTTTCCCACTGCCTTCCCGACCCTCTCAAGCAAATGAAGCGACGACAGGGAATTATAAGCCTCCGGATCAACATAGACTGTATAATCGATATTATCGACAATACCGTTCGCTATAAATTTCCTTGCGGTAAAAAGCAGCATCTTTTCATCAAGATCCATCGGAATCGGGGGAGGTGTACTGTCGGGAGTTCCTGCCTGCGGTCTGCATTGAAGCAGGTAGAGCTTATTATTACTGCAGGCGAATTCAATATCGACTTTCGTACCGAGGCGTTCTTTTAATTCATCCAGTATTCTTTTTAATTTCCCGATAATCTCTGAATTTTCAATCAGGGGCTCAAGGGTAAAAACCAGATCATCCTTCAGAGGATCGATTTGGTAGCGGTTTTTGGTTTTGAATATTTCGTCCTCATATACTGAAAACACCTTCTCTATAGATGGAAAAGAATCGGGGAAGTTCCTGATTATGTCATTTATCCCGACCGTCTCAAACCTGTTCTCTTTCAGATTAATTACGTCCATCATTCCGGGTGAATACTTGCGGGCCTCGGAAGGCGCCGGGTTTACCTTCAGTCCTGGATTTGAGGGACAGATCAATACCGGGTAATCATTGCTCAGCCTGTCGACAGCACGGGTCCCGAGTCCGGGAACAATCCGCAGCAGGCCGTCTTCCTTTTTTATTTTGGGTGACCAGCGGTACTCATTATACCCGAAACCCACGCCGGCAAATGATGGAAAAAAATAATCCCCGGACTGCACTCCGACGACTTCCTGAATTATGATTGCCATCTCTTCATGGAACTCGAGAAGATTCTGTTCTTTTCGGTACTCTATAGGATCCGGACCGAAAACTGACGCATATATTTCAGCAATTGCATCAAGGACAGCCGACAGCCTTTCATCCCTGGGACCCTGATTGGCAAGAAACAGACTTTTATATTTTCCTGAAAACGCCGAACCGAACCGGTCTTCCAGAAGACTTGAGCTTCTTATGATAATAGGTTTTTGTGTAAAATCCTCGACCGCCATGGAGAGGCTGTTGACCAGGTCAACAGGAAAATTTGAATTCTTGAATACCTGTACGAGGTTCGGATAATCAGCCCTTATTTCTTCTACACTCTTGTATTTCTGTTCCAGGACTTCTTCCAGGTTATTATAATAGATAAACTTCAGCATATAGTCCGAAGAGACATACCATGTTTTAGGTATCGATACCTCGATACCCGCTTTCTTTAAAAACTGCCATGCAATAAACAGACCCGCACTTTTTCCACCGAGTTTTCCATGACTGTTATTCGGATAGATCGTATGCTGCAGGATCGGATAGAAGTCATTTATATCAATATACTCTCTTGATGATCTGACAAACTCAATCTGGTCCGTAAAAATCCTCTGTATAAAAAGAGCGTTAATATTTGACCTGGTGTAGGCCGAGATCTCGACATCGGCTAAATTCAGATGATGAAAGCGCGATATAGCCGCCGCTATTTCAGACACCGGGGAATTTGTATTTTCCAGCGCGCTGACAAGGAAACCGGTCTTATCTTCCTTGATCCATTTATTAAGCCAGGCAGTAATTTCTTCGGATGATAAATTTTGAGCCGCAATCCTGAAGATACTCTGATTAATTTTATTAAGAAATTCAAATTTTATTTTGAGGCTTGGGGTGTTTACATCCTGGTACGCCGGAAGCTCGCCGCAGCTGCTGTTCAACCCAAGGCAGCCGAGAACATTCCGCGCGTCCTCGAATCCCAGAAGACAGAGACGGTTCAGCATACGGCGGGACAGCTTGTTAAAAAGGCTGCTGTCCATCTTCTCTACAAGCTCGAGGATGATCATCCAGTCCGGTTTTTTATTCGCCTCATGATCTCTTTTTGCGACTTCCCACTGAAGTATCGTCGACTGCAGGTCCTTCTGAAACAGGAAGTTTTCCAGATACCCGGCTATTGTATTCAGCAGCTGCTGTTCCTCGGGCAGGAACGGGCTTGTTATCTGAATGGATTCGTCGTTATAATGTACTTCGACGGAGCCGACTACTTTACCGCGAATATTAAGCTCAGCGCTTTGAAACCATTTTGATTCGCGGAAACCCGCGGATTCGAAGGTTCTTTCGAAATAAAGAATCCTTGCCGAACAGATCGCCGGGAATTGCCATCCCGATGGTATTATTTCCGTAATTCCGGAAAACGCGTCATCAAACTCCCGCGCACCGCTGATAATCTCCTTCACCCTGTAAAGACATTCAAGCTCTTTTGCTCTTTCATTCAGACGCTGTATAAGCGATTCATTTTCGAATGTTTCACTCTTCATTTTAAAACCGCCCCTTTCCGCGAATTTCCGTCCACGATAACCCTGACGCTTTTGTCCAGAACCACATGCCTGAAAAAGGTGCCCCTGAAAATTTCAGCCTGGGCTTCAAGATATTCATAATCTATGAAAGCCTCCGCTTCCCTGCCGCGGTTTTCAACAGACATATAAGCCGTCCCTGTATTCAGGATGTTGTGAAAGAAATGAGAGCCCTGGCTTAATTCAGGATTCATATCCGGGAGTGTTGATTCAATAATCAGGCAGGCTCCCGATATTTGCGGCCATTTCACAGGGATCCCAAGAGCCGGGTCGGAGGTTCCCCAACGCCCGAACCCGCTGAGGATGTAGGACCTGTCCTTATAGATCAGATTTCGGTTTATATATTCGATTTCAGCCGACATCTGTACGGTATTCAGCGGAGAGAAATCAGAAGGATGAATGTAGACAAAATCTTCAATACCTTCAAGGAACACATTGCCCATCACAGTATCTGAATACACTATCATCCTGTTCTTATCCGGGTTTTCGATTGGCGGAATATCTGCGGACAGGATTTTCTTCATCGGCCGAATCTGCAGCAGGGCCAAATCTGCAGCTGATTCCCCGCCCGGTTTTTTATTGACTGCAAATTCTATTTCTATCTCGGAGCCGGTCCTGTTTCTGAAAACCTGCATCAGCCCGGAAATACAGCTGTTGAAATCAAAAAGACGGCCGCGAAGGACAGGAGAAAAATCAATCAGCTTGAAGCCGTTTTTTCTATACCCCATCTCGAGCCTGTCGGATTCTGCAGAGTACGTCGAACATAATGCATCGATCTGCCCGTCCTGTTCCAGACGTTTAAGCGGCTGCAGTGACATGTACTCCGTTTCACTGAAAGGGTTCTGCTTATCCGGAGGGTTGAGGTTGATTGTCCACAGGTTTACCTGGCCGGAGTCAAGCAGATCTTTGATCGACGCCGGAGGAGGGGCCCCAGGTTTCTCGGGACTGTACAGCCACTTTCTGCCGCCGTCGACAATGGTCTTGCCGAGTCCCGCTGCAAGTTCCACGATTCCGCTTTCCCTGCTGCAGCCGTTGAAGGGGTAATGATTGAAGGAGCGGCCGACTCCGGAAAACATCGGGTAAAAAAATTGTCCGTGCTGCACACCATGCACCTTCTGAATTACAACTGCCATCTTCTCGGTGTTTATATCGATTCCTGCGGCCCTGAACCCGTCGCGCGCTCCGCGGAACCAGGTTGATGCATAGATAAATTTAACGGCTTCTATCAGCTGCATGAACCTGATATTTGGATCAGGGTGGTTGTTGGGGATCATCTTTGTCGCAAAGAGCCCTGCCAGGGGTATTTCAAGTGAATCCTCTGTGAGGCTTGATGATCTGACGGCCAGGGGCCCTGAGGCACCGTTGAAAATTGATCTGATTTCACCGACTATCAGCGCGGGAAAAGATGCCATTCGGAACTTCAAAGCTGTCTGCTGATCCGTTCCGGCAGCTGCATATTCGGGATCAAGATTGTTCTCTTTTACAAACAACTCAAATACATCTGAGAGCAGTATCACGGTTTCCGGCACCTCAACGGAAATGCCGCCGCAATTCCCGTCCGGATAAAAGCCGCTCAGTATTGACTGGATTCGCAGCAGACCTGCGCCCTTTCCTCCGGGAGACCCTCTTCCGATCATTGTTATCCGGTTTCTCATAACTTTTTACCTTACTTAATGCCTTTTCTTAAATATTCACTGCGTACGGGGTTGAGGGCACTACAAGACGCTCCTATGACCAGCCCCTCTGCCTGCATGCTTCTGCTACGCGGTTGACCGAAATGATATACGCCGCATCCCTCATAAAAAGGTTATTCTTTCGGGCCAGCTCAGAAACCCCGAGAAATGCCGATGTCATTTTCAGATCGAGTTTGCTTATGACCTCATCTCTTTCCCAGTAATAATTCATGTTATTCTGGACCTGCTCGAAATAACTGCACGTAACCCCGCCCGCATTCGCCAGAAAATCCGGGATAACAAATATTCCCCGTTCTTTCAGGACGTTGTCGGCTTCCGGCGTGGTCGGCCCGTTAGCGGCTTCGGCAATTATCTTCACACTGCTTTTTATTTTCAGCACACTTTCTGCAGTAATCTGATTTTCAAGGGCTGCAGGTATCAGTATTTCAACATCCTGTTCCAGCCAGTCATCACCCGGAAGAATCTCGTATCCCAATTCCGCCGCTTTTTCGCGGCTGATTCCCCCGAAGCGATCCGTAATTCCCCTTAATTCACCAAGATTAATTCCGTCCTTTTTCCGGAATGAAAATGATTTTGATTCAGCCTGGTCCCAGCAGGACACACAGGTTACCCTGCCGCCAAGCTGATGATAAAGCTGCACCGCGTACTGCGCCACATTTCCGAAACCCTGTACGCTCGCCCTTGTTTTATCAGGTGAGATGTTCAATTCCTTCAGCGCCTCACGCAGAGTGAAAACAACCCCGAACCCGGTTGCTTCGGTTCGTCCGAGCGAACCGCCGAGCCCTACCGGTTTGCCGGTTATGACGCCGGGATACTTCGCACCCCTGATTGTTTCATATTCATCCATCATCCACAGCATGTGCTGTCCGTTGGTCATTACATCCGGCGCAGGCACATCACGGACCGGACCGACGGCGTCGGCAAGCTGCCTGATATACCCCCTGCAGATCTTTTCCTGCTCCGAAGTGCTTAAATGATGCGGATCACAAACGACGCCGCCCTTGCTGCCGCCGAGGGGAATATCGACTACACTGCACTTCCAGGTCATCCACATCGAAAGGGCCCTTACGGTATCAATGGTTTCGAGAGGGTGAAATCTTATGCCGCCCTTACCCGGACCGAGCGCATCGTTATGCTGACACCTGAATCCCTTGAAGACCTCAACCTTTCCGTTATCCATTTTTACAGGAATGCTCACATGGTATTCCCGCATCGGCGCCCTTAAAAGATCCCTGGTGCCCTGATCCAGTGAAAGATGTTCCGCAATATTATCGAACTGCTGCTGAGCCATTCTGAATGCGTTGTACGAATCCGATTTCATATACTCCTCCGTTTTTGTCCTGCAGGCTGTTTACCGAGATGATAACTATGGTTCGGATATAATCCAATAATGGAAAAACATGTAATTAAACTACATATTTTCTACATGCTGTTTTACGAAGTTTTCAGTTTAGATACGGGTACGAAGATAGGTTGTAAGATTGCTGCCGGAATTATTTAATCCCAGTTTTTTTCTGATCGTGTTTCGGTGACGCTCAACCGTCAATTCGGATATACTCAAATGCGTCGAAATATCCTTCGTACTCATTCCGTTTTTAATCAGACTGCATATTTCCAGTTCCCGGGGAGTCAGCAGATGCTGAATTTTCAGAAGTGAATCAAAATTATTTTTAAATTTGTTTTCAAGGGAAGTTCTGACGTTCAGAATAATATCACGGGGATGTTCGGACAGCTGTGGATTTATAATCAGTTTGTTCAATTCCGGGTAAATTATTGAATCAAAAAAAGTGCTCATTTCTGAAATGTATTTGTTTTTCTCAATATTATATTGGGACAGTACTTCCTGAAGCGCAATATTCTTGTTCTCAAGATCCTGAGTCTGCCGCTGAAGCTTGTCGGTTGACTGCCTTAGGCTGATTTCAAGTTCGTTCTTCTGCAGGACATTAGCCAGCAGCGAAGCTGTCGACTGAACAAGGTACCTTTCGCGTTCGAGAAACTCAAGTCCCGAACCGCCCGTTCCTGCATCGGGAAAATAGGTTATTATAATCCTGATTAACTTATCATCATTGAAAACTGCAGAAGCTGAGCATACTTCGGTATCATTTCCATCGCCGAAGACCCGAGCTTCAATGCGATCATCACCCGCAGCTTGAAGGGTAATCCTGACCTCCGCATTTTCCGGAAACTGCATTGATTCCTTCAGGATTTCCGATGTTCTGCCCAGTATATCTTCCGGCTGCATTCCCGGTTCGGTAAAAAGTCCGGCGAGCTTATAGAGAGCATCCAGTTCTTTTTCTCTTTCATAAAGCTGGCTTCTTATATCTGTATCGCTTTCATCCATTCCGACAGAATCTCCCGAATTACAGTTACTATATCATAATTTTTCTGGTGTTAGAAAGGAATCCCCCGGTACCGGTGCCAATAAAAAGGGCTGTTAAAGGTTCCCCTTTAACAGCCCGCTGGATCGGCTCCGTAAAAATACCAAAAGCTACCATTCAACCCGGTTTGCCCTGGCAATTCCTCCCAGAACGGAAGCGCTCGGTTTCGGCGTCCGCTTCAGAGTTTTCCTGTCTACAGCAACAATACCGAACTTGGGTCCGTAGCCGCTGATCCATTCAAAATTATCCATCAGGCTCCAGCAGAAATATCCGCGTACGTCAATCCCGTCCTGCATGCAGCGCGCAACCCCTGGTACAGCCCGCTTGAAATATTCCACCCGCCGGCTGTCGTCTTCCATCGGCAGCCCGTTCTCGGTTACGTATACCGGAACCCCGGCAACGCTGGAAGCATAGCGGACAGTCCCCTCTATTGCTTCAGGGTAGAACTCTTCATGCATCTGTGTTATCTCGGCACCCTCGGGAGGATGAACCAGCCCGTCGGGGCCGACAACCATCCTCGAATAGGTCTGAACACCGACAAAATCATCATCGGTAAGTCTTTCGAGATAGTTGTCCGAAAGTTCGCGGCGGAACTGTGCCGCGGTTGATTCCCCGCCTTCTGCGGTATGGATGTCCATCATGGCAAGGGTAAGCCCGACGGGGTAACTGCCCGGACCTGCGTGAAGGATGTCCCTGGCTTTAAGATGGGTCTGATAAATAATGTCCCACATTGCAGGGTCGGCAGCAAACTGCCACAGGCCGAGCCGGTCGGGAGCAACACCGAAGGCATCAGCCGCCTTATTCCAGAAGGGTGTTTTCTGAATCGAAAACGGCAGCATCTTTGACAGAACCACGGCTATATTTGGTTCGTTGAATGTACAGGCCGTACCGATAAGGTCTCCCAAATGTGCGGAAGCCTTTTCTATATAGCGGGCATACCTGTCCGGGGTTTTACTGCTCAGCCATCCTGCATCACGCATAAGCCATGCAGGCGATATAAAATGGTGAAAGGTTACCATTGGGGATATTCCGTTCTCATGACAGCAGGCGAGCATCCTTCTGTAATGGTCGAGCGCGGCAAGGGAAAACTCGCCTTCAACGGGTTCTATCCTGGCCCATTCAATAGAGAAGCGGTACGAATTAAAACCAAGGTCCGCAAGCATGGCAATATCTTCCGGGTACCGGTGATAATGATCGCATGCATCACCCGAAGGCTCGGCGTAGATTGTTTCGGGCAGGTGTTCAAGGACCCAGCTCTCGCTGTTTAGGTTCTGACCTTCAACCTGATGACCGGCGGTTGATGTGCCCCACAAGAAATTATCCGGAAATGTGAATTCACTCATTTATTCTCTCCTTATTCTGATGTCTGAACTATCCCGGTTATTTCGGGGCGGATTTTTCAGCTTCTTCCATCCAGAAGGGCTTCTCTTTCAGCGGAAGCGCAAACCTGTATTCAAGCCATTTTTCTACAGCCTGGACCCACTGTGATGACGCTGCATTTGTCTCAAAAAGAGATCCGGCTGTTGCCTGGGTACCAAGGCTCAGCCCGTGCGGGCCCTTTTCATAGATATGAACCTCAAAGGGGATTCCGGCGGCTGATAGCGCTGCCGCCATTACACAGCTGTTCTGTACCGGGACTAATGTATCCTCAGTAGTTGCCCATATAAAACATGGAGGAGTATCAGGCCCGACATGCTTTGAAGGACTGGCGATATCAAGCATCTTTTCATCAGGTTCAGCAGTGCCGAAAAATGCAATGGAAGCAGCTTTTCGAAGGACTCCAGCAAAAGGATCGATTTCATCAAAATCCGTGTTTGCCATTAAATGGTAGTCGTAAATACCATAACCGAGAATTGCTGCGGCGGGTCTGAATAACCCGGGAGACTCATTAAAGTGTTCATGAATAACGGGATCGTTCCAGTAAACCGAATACATTGCAGAGTTATGAGCCCCAGCTGAAAATCCGCAAAGTGCAATCTTCGACGTATCCACCAGCCATTTATCGGCCATGGAATGAATGTAAAGAAACGCCTTGCCTATATCCCTCATCGGGGCAGGGTAAACCGAATCCGGATTGAGCTCCATCTCCTCTTCCGGATTTATCATCATGTTCTCACCGCGGAAATAGGTTGAATAACGCAGAACAAATGCGTGGTATCCCATAGAGGCAAAACGAAGCGCCACCGGCTCGGCTTCACGGTCCGAACAGTTCATATACCCGCCTCCGGGGCACACCAGAACAGCTGGCCTTTTTTTCCCGCCCAGCAGCTCGGGCGAGTCGTACAGAACATAAGATGTCAGGGTGACATCCGGACGGTTATCGTATAGCTGAATAGTTTCGTTAATCATAATTAATCTCCTTTTAAGACTTCAAGGTCTAAATCTCGAACTTGCTTTGTCCCGACTGAACAGACAGCTCTTTACCTGCGACAGACAGTACAGCATCACAGCCGGACGGAACCTCAAGCTCAATCATGCATTTACCGTTATTTAATTCCCACCGGCACGAAACTGTACCGTAACAGGTTTCTACCCTGCTCTCTGCGTATGTGAGTCCGCAGCTGATTTCGGGTGCAAACCGGATTGAGCTATAACCGGGAGCTGTCGCTTCGAGCCCGCCGATTCGGCGGTACAGGTAATTCCCGACGCTGCCGAGGGCATAATGGTTGAAGGATGAAGGCATTGCTGTTCCGTCCGGACGGATTGCCTCCCAGTTCTCCCATATTGTCGTTGCACCCTTCTCTACCATATACAGCCACGAAGGGCTTTCGGTCTGAAAAAGAAGGCTGAGTGCCAGGTCGGCCCGTCCGTTGTCGGTAAGAATATCAAGAAGGTGCGGGGTTGATACAAAGCC
>QKCC01000158.1 GCA_003245835.1 Spirochaetales bacterium
ATCGGGCAGACAATTAACCGGTATGGGCAGCTGATTCTGAAAGAAACCGGGAACCCGGACCTTCTCTACCTCGAGGCGGAAAACGCTAATATAATCACGGAACTTGAATCGAGAAAAAACCTGAAAAATCTGCTTATGCGTGAAGAGGACGGATTCCTGGTCAAGCTGGTTGACCGCGGTACAGTAAAGGTCGAGCTCATCAAAGCCGGCTGGCCGGTAAAGGATATTGCCCCGCTGACCGAAGGTGAACCGCTTGAGTTCAGCCTGCGCAAACAGACTTCGTCGGGTAACGATTTTCATATCCGTGATTACCAGACAGAGGCTGCCCAGGCCTTTTTCGGGGGCGGAAAACAGGGTTTCGGATTCGGAACAATAGTCATGCCCTGCGGCTCGGGTAAAACAATCGTCGGAATGACAGTCATGGATCTCTGCCGCACAAACACGCTTATTATTACGACAAATATCGCGGCTGTTCATCAATGGATGAGGGAACTGCTCGATAAATCCGAAATTGACCCGGAGCTCGTCGGTGAATATACCGGGGCAAGAAAGGAGATCAAACCTGTTACGATTGCAACCTACCAGATCCTTACATGGAGACCTGACAGGGAAAGCGATTTTCCTCACTTCCGGATTTTTTCGGAGGGCGGATGGGGACTGATTATTTATGATGAAGTCCACCTGCTGCCGGCGCCTGTTTTCAGGGTAACAGCGGAAATCCAGGCAGTCCGGCGCGTCGGGCTGACGGCAACCCTTCTCAGGGAGGACGGAAGAGAATCCGATGTATTTTCGCTTGTCGGACCGAAGCGCTTCGACGTGCCGTGGAAGGAACTTGAAGCGAAGGGATGGATTGCCGAAGCAGGCTGCAACGAGATCAGGGTCGATCTGCCTGAAGACATGCTGCCGGCCTATGCCGCCGCCGACAAGCGCCAGAAATTCCGGATTGCGAGCGAAAATCCCCGAAAACTTTCCATAGTCAGACAGCTTGTCGCCAACCACCGCGAGGACATGATCCTTGTTATCGGGCAATACCTGAAGCAGCTGCACGACCTGGCAAAGATGCTGAAAGCGCCGATAATCACCGGGAAAACCCCTAATGCCGAACGGGAACAGATATACCAGGACTTCAGGGAAGGCAAGGT
This sequence comes from Spirochaetales bacterium, assembly GCA_003245835.1. GTDB lineage: Bacteria > Spirochaetota > Spirochaetia > UBA9216 > UBA9216 > Thalassospirochaeta. The sequence continues at coordinate 1,143 of QKCC01000158.1, forward strand.
CCGTGTCATTGTCGTTTCGAAGGTAGCCAATTTTGCTATCGACCTGCCGGATGCATCCGTTGCCATTCAGGTTTCAGGGACCTTCGGTTCAAGACAGGAGGAAGCCCAGAGACTCGGAAGGATCCTCCGTCCTAAAGAACGAAACTCGTGGTTTTACTCCGTTGTTTCAAACTATACGACGGAAGAAGTTTTTTCGGCGAACAGACAGAAATTCCTGACAGAACAGGGTTACAAATATAATATTGAAATATGGGACGATCTGGATGATTGATATTTGGAAAAATAATCTTCTTAACCTTCCCGACTCGATATTTTTCGACATAATGAGAAACTACCTCGGTGATCTGAAAACGCCCTTCAATAAACACGATTTAATCCGCTCGCTTACTGCCTATATAATGAAGAAGGAAGTAAAAGACAGGATCTTCAGACTGGTGGATCGGGACGATGCCAGGCTTCTGACTGCTATTGCATTGATGAAAACAGCAGCGATTGACGAGATCTACGAGTTTACAAAAAAATACTACTCCTTTCTTGAACTCCACAACCGCATAGCGAACCTGCAGGAACGGCTGCTGATCTGCATTGGGTACCCCGAAAAAAACCGCGGCAGAAAGCTGATAATGCTGAACCCTGTGTTCGAAGAAGAACTCCGCGCAGGGTTCCTGAATTCCTCGACCATATTTGAAACTCTTACGGCAGCCGAAAACACAGCAGCTCCCTGGCTGAATGAACAGCTTCTGGCGGCATTTCTGTCTTTTGCCGTAAACAATAAATCCGCTTTTGCAGGAAGCGGACTGTCCCGAAAAAAGGCTGAGTCGGCATTTGAATCAATATTTCAGAACCTTCCGGACGGCGACACCCCGGGAATAATTAGCTTCCTGCACGACGTCTGCAGGGAGCTCGGATTCCTTGAAGACAGCAGAGGGAACCCTGAAATCAGGCTCAGCCGGATAAACGAATTCGGGGAACGACCGGTTTTCGAGCGGACATGCCTTATTGCCGCCGCCGCAGTCCCGGCTTTTTCCAGGGATTGCGTGAAAAACCTTGATACCTCGTTTAAAATAGTATCAGGCATTTTCAACAGCCTCGGAGAGGGGGTAAGACTGCACCGCAAGGACCTTAAATCCGTTTACTACCTGATCCGCAGGCAGGTTTCAGCAGCAAACCCCGACGCGAACGAGTTCACAAGTAAACTGCTGACAGATGCGCTCTGCTATTGCGGATTTCTGACAAAAGAAGAGGACTTCAGGATCTTCAATTCAGGGAGTGCGCATCAGAACCCGGAACGGCTCAGAATACAGGCGAACTTCGAGATTACAGCGCCCGGCATACTTCCGCTCAGGGATGAAATTTCGGCTGCACTCTGCTCCAACATAAAATCCTGTGATCTTACGAGGATCTACGAGCTTACTAAACCAGCGTTTGCCGCCGCCCTGGATTCCGGTCTGTCGATGAAGGATATCGCGGAGGCGTTAGCCGGGGCTTCAGCAGTGCCGATTCCGCAGAATATCAGTTTCTCGATGCAGGCATGGGAAAAAGAATACAAGAGCATTTCACTTAATTACGGTGTTGTCATGACAGTCAGCAGGGAACGCCTGCCGATAATCGAACACACGCCCGGACTGAAGGATTTTGTCACGGCGGAACCGGCGCCCGGGGTATTTATTCTTGATCCTGCCGGTGAGGCGGAATGGAGAAAAGCATTTGCAGATGCAGGGTTCGATATGCTTCCGGGTATACATTCCGGCAGCGCAGGAAGCGGCGCCCGCTTCCCGTCACGTGAGCTTCATCTGCCGGATGAAGCCGCCGAAGGCATAAAAATATTCAAAGGGAATCTGCACGGTGATCCGGACTCGATTATGGACGAACTCGGGCTTAGAATTACCAAACTCAGAATGTCGGAAGAAAACAGGCAGAAACTCGGAGCGCGTGTAAAGAAAAAGCTGATACTTTCGGAATCACAGCTTGTTGTTTCAAACCGTCCCGAAGAACGGGGGGAAGCCGGCGGACTCGATCACAGGGCCAAGATTAGGCTTGCCGAGCGGGCTATCGAACTTGAAAATCTGCTTGAGATCACTACTGCAAGGGATCTTGAACTGGACAAGACGCTTGTGAAACCGCTGAGGCTTGAGAAAACCGATACAGAACAGCCGGACAAACCGCCGGTATACCATATAATAGGAATCGAACTTCCCGATGAAAAGGAATTTCAGATACCCGTTACCAGAATCAGCTACCTGAAAATGCTGAAAAGCTCCCTGTTCACTCCCTGAAGCCTTCAGCTGCATGAGGCTGCAGCTGCCCGACAAACCTCATTCCATTTCACAGCCGGTGAACAGCCGGAACTGCTCCTGTGCCTGGGCTTTCAGCATTGGAAAGCCGTTGATCGTACGGCATCCGGCGGCCCGGGCTTCGGCAAGAAAGCGTGTTTCGTCCGGTGCGTAGATAATATCGTATACTATCCGGACTCCGGTAAAATCGAAGCCCGGCAGCGGGTTCTGATCGATGTCAGGCTCCATTCCTGCACTCGTTGTCTGAACAACCAGACTGAAGCCGGAAGCTCTGCCGGCCGGCCGGCCGCTCCGCGGCAGAAGATCCATTCCCCCGCCTATACAACCGAAATCAGCTGCAAGCGCTGCGGCCTTCTCTGCCGTACGGTTCACAATTGTAACTTCCATACCGATTGAAAGAAGCGCATAAACTACAGCGCGGGAAGCCCCGCCGGCGCCGACCACAAGGGCCCTCTCTCCGCCGAGTTTTTCTGTTTCGATGGGTTTCAGAAAACCCTTCCAGTCGGTGTTGTAGCCGAACCAGCCGTCCTTCTTAACAAGAGTATTGCAAGCGCCGATTTTTTCGACGGCTTCATCAAGTCCGTAAGCAAGCCCCATTACCTTCTGTTTATGCGGAATCGTAACCGACAGCCCCTTCAGATTAAGCAGTTCGGAATTATCCAGAATACTGGCCGGATCATCTGTTTCAAAAGGAAGGTATACTGCATCAATCCTGTTTTTCCGCATCGCCTCGTTATGCAGCATCGGAGATTTGGTATGCATTACAGGGTTTCCGATTATGCCGAAGACATCGGTCTTCGCGGTTATGTTTTTAAAATTATAATCGCAGACCATCTGCCGCGGGCTGATATGTCCGGGGGCGGCTGTCGTCTTTCCTGCCGACGCAAATGTAAGCATTCCGCCCCAGGCAGCTGCCATTATTCTTGACGGAAAACCGAAAGCCCCCATACCGACTAGAATATAATCCGACAGGAACGGACCGCCCGTGCATGAATAGCCCATGGAGTTCGCTCTATAGGCGGACAGGCTTTGGAAGGCTTCCGCAAGGCGAATAAAATCACCGGAACATTTCGGCATCACGGCCGCCTTCGGAATGCAGCGGTCGGCGTCAGAATTATCGATCATCCTTTGTACAAGGTTTTCCGGAACACCGCTGAAATCGTGAAACGAACGGATTACCCTGGTTCCGTTTTCACTGGCGGTCTTTATGAGCTCGCGGTGTGTTTCCGGATCAGCATCATCTTCAATATCAACATAAGCCCAGCCGCCCCGAAGCGCGCCGGTCATTACCCCTGCCCGCCCGGCGGCAGAAAGGATGCTATCCATCCCTCCGTCGGCGGGAAGCCTGAACGTAAGTATACATGGAACCCCGGCTGACGACGGCAGTTCCGGAAGCAGAGAGTACTCGTCGGGTGAAAGAAAATCCGCCCGGATTTCAACTGCATCGATAAAGTCTTTATTCGTTCTGATCAGCTCGAGATCGGCTTTCAGTGTTGATTCCGTACAGCTGAGACATATCATCATTCACCCCGCAATTACAATTTTATACCATCGTCATCTGACGCGGTAAAGATAGGCTTCAGTCAGCCCGGGCTGTGTTCCGGAACCGAAGACGCAGCGCAGCCGGACCGGTCCCCTCTGCCAGGGAAGATTATAATAAAGAGAATCATCCGACTCAATCCAGGGTTCGCCGAAAACAGCCCGGATATCATTTTTCGTGCTTCCGATTGAAATACCGGCTGCTGATCCCTGTACGGACCGATCAAATCTGATCTGCGAAAGCCCTGTCGATGAGAACCAGAGTGTAAGACCGCCGGGGTACCAGATAATCCGGTCCGCAGTGCTCTGGACTGAACCAGGGTCGATCTCACGGAAATCGGGCCCTAAAATCTCTACCGCCGTATCGAATACACTTCCGAGCAGCCCAGACCAGAACAGGATCTCAGGGTCGTCGGATCCGGATGCCGCAGCCCGGCTTGCCGGAAAACAAAGCAGAATCGAACAGATCAAAACAGCAGCAGGGGTTCCGCGGGATCTCATTGAACCATTCCTTCAATTTCAGCGAGCCTGCTCATGATTTCCTTGTTGTTCGGATCGAGCGATGCAGCCTGCTTCATATACCTGTAAGCCTTTCTGATGTCGCCCATATTTATATACAGGTTCGATATACTGACGAGCGCGTCAATATTCTTCAGGTTTTCGAAAAGGGCTGAACGCAGCGACTGCAGCTTTGCATCGTCGCTGTCGTCAGTAAGGCTCTTTAAATAATACAGCTCACTTCGCTTCTCGGCATCTTTCTCGGCCGGAATCCTTTTATCAAGGATTCGCACCGCCTGAAGGCGCCGGTTCAGTTCAATCAGGGTCTTTATATACGCAATAGGAGCATCGGAGGAATCGGGAAAATCCGAGTAGAGCTTCTCCGAGACCTTCAATGCATCTTCATATTTCTGCTGAAGATAACTTACCTTCCAGACGGCAAGTCCGGCTTTCAGAGAGGTATCTTCAGCTGAAAGCTTTTGCGCGTATTCCGATGCAGCATTCCAGTCCTGCATCTCTATAGCGTCGTCGATCAGAACAAGAAGGCCTTCGGTTCCGGTCTTTTCGGCGCCGCCGTTTCCGGTCAGGATTTCACGTGCCTCGTCCTTTCTTCCGGCAAGCATCAGGACCGCACCGTAAGCTTCTTCAATTTTTTTATTTCCGGGATATAGTCCCCTTCCGCGTTCAAGCGTATTCAATGCACTCAGATAGTCTCCTGAGGCTTTTTCTACCGCTGATTTCACAAGAAAAAAATCGGCAGCCTGATTGCCCGCACGGTTCAGGACGTCTACGAGCCTTGCAGCCTGCTGGTAATTCTGCTGATCCAGAAAAATCCTGGCCCGCAGCTGCAGAATATCAGGATTATCGGGCGACATTCGCAGAACCTCTGAGGTGTAATCAAGCGCTCCTGTGTAATCCTTCAGCAGATACCGCATTTCAGCAGCAGTCTTTAGAATATACACCGAGTACGGGTACTGAGCGGCAAGCATGTCCATCAGATCAACAGCCGCATTCACCTGCCCGTTTCTGACATATATTCTTGCCGTTCCGATTTCTGCAGGATAACACGACGGATCCAGTTCGAGCGCCGAGTTGAAATCCGAAAGGGCTTCATCATACCTTCCGTTGCGCTCATTTATGATGCCCCTCAAATACAGAGGAAGTACTGATTTGCTGTTCATCTGGATAGCCTGATCAATGTAACCAAGGCTTTCTTCTTCAATAGACTCTGAATCGGAATACAGAACCGCCACAGGAAGAATCAGCAGCGTAAGAAATGAAGTGTTTTTCTGGCTGATAGCGGGAAGGTTTCCCTGCTCGATGGTTTTGAACAGATTAGGGAAAATACTGCCGACCGGCGCAGTCGGGATCTTGAGTTCGCCTAAAACTACCGGGTACACATGGGCCATAAGCTGTGCCGCTATATATGCGTATTCAATTCCCGCTTCGGAGCTGCCTGCATCGGATTCTGCCAGAAGATTTATTGCCGCGCGAAGGGTATCAGGAGATGCTATGCTGAGGTTTTTTCTGCATGTCTCAATCACATTAAGCTCGCTGCTGTTTACACTCAGCTCAGAACTTGTCTGAGTACCGGTTGATGTAGCACAGCCTGCGATGATGAGTGAAGTCATAATCATAAGGCATACAGCAAATTTCTTACACAGGGCAATAATCCTTCGAGGGCCAGGCCTCCAACACATGTTTTCGATTATTATATCGTCGAATAAACGTAATCACCGTTCAAATTCATTGCAGCTACAACATCATATTCGGCAGGTCCGTTCAAAATCTGCTGTATAAAAGCATCAACAGCCGCATCATTCATCAGTCTCTTTCCTTCAGGCACGGCAGCACCGCATCCGTCGGTATAAAAATGAATAAACGATTCTATCAGAATGAATTAGCTCAATCAATAAGAAGGTTAATCCTGAAGACTTTGAATGCACTGTATTTGCCTGAACTTCTTTTAAAAAGATAATTGATATGGTATATTTCATCCGATATGCGAAGAATAGTTTTTGCACTCTTAATAACCGCTTCAGTTCTGACGCTTTTTACCGGATGTAAAAACCCGAAAGACTGGTTCTACAGCAGATTTATTGATCCCGTCAATTACTATATTGTCGGAGACTCCGAAGAACGCAGCCAGCTGAGAAGGCTCTTCGAGGAGGCTGATGCCCGGAAAGGCGACTATGAAAGTACCCTTACTATTATTCAGCAGATAATCAAGATACTGCATAATACCGGCCACGGAGAAAAGCTGAACCTGCTGCTGACCGCTTATGTCGAGAACAACTCAGAAGATCCGTTCAACGCGTACTATCTTTTTATAGTAGCGGAAAATTACCGAAACGACGGCGCTTACCCTTTTGCGACGCATTACTATGAGCGCATACTGAAAAACTACCCGGATCTGCTTGTTCAGGGAGAATCAATCCATAATGCCTGCCTGAAATACCTGGTCCAGATCACCGAGGATCCCGAAATCCGGGTGAATTATTATAAAGAACTTATAGCCCGGTTCAGTGATCCGAATCCGCTGTACCCGGATCTCGACCTGATAGACAAGGGGCCCGTCTACTATTATATGGCCAAAACATACGAGGAACTCGGCGAATGGGAACTTGCCGTGCAGGCCTACAGGAACTTCCTTCTCTACCCCGACTGTATTATCCCCGGCAATCCCCAGGCGCATACGGAAATTTCGGAAATGATAGCCTTTTACGATTACAGGGATAAGGGCTGGATACAGAACAGCCTCGAGGACCTTACAAAATATGTACAGTGGGCTATCTGGGGGCGCAATTCTTCAAGACTCAACCGGTACAGGGCCAAAGTCAACTTTTTCGCCACCGCATGGGAAGAAGGCAGCACCGGATCAAACCAGCTCGATGATCTCGAAGCATTTTATTCGGACCTCGGTGTTCTGATGACGTCACGCCTGCGATGCGCGTCAGAGCTCGACTCCAATTCAAACCTGCAGGAAGCATATCTTGAGACATGGGGCTGGGGATACCGTATTCCTACATGGTATTTTTACTTCAGGAAAATATCATTCCCGGCCGATCCTGAAATAAACGGTAAGTGGGAATGGGCCGGAATCTACCTCGGCGAAAAACCATTTTCCAGTAATGATGAGGAATAAAAAACTTTCACCGGGTTGAACGGATGAGAAAAAGCCTGCTGACTACCTTTCTGATTTCAATTCTCTTTGCATCGGCCGTCTTCGGAGCGGCTTCCGCTGCAGGTTCTGTCGCTGCAGCCGGAGAACAGCTTCCGGAGGGTTTTTTCAAACCCGTACAGGACGTCGGCGGTCCCCGGGGAATGTTTTCGATAGAAATACCCGATGATCCGCTCATTGAGCATTATATCAGCGAATACTCAACCGACAGCGGCCAGAAAACGCTCTCGACAATACTCAAGCGCGGTACACCATACATCGGTTTTATCTATAACATGCTTGTTGAAGCAGGACTGCCGCCTGAACTGATGTATCTGCCTGCAATCGAATCAGGCTTCAGCGTCTGGGCGGTATCAAAATCCGGAGCATCAGGACTCTGGCAGTTTATGCAGAACAGCATTGCGCCGTATGATATCGAGATAAATGAATGGCAGGACGACCGGCGTGATTTCTGGAAAGCAACTGCTGCCGCAGTTGATAAACTTAAATACAATTATGAACGTACCGGAAGCTGGCCCCTTGCCGTAGCGGCATACAACTGCGGGCTCGGCCGAATCGAACGGGCCGTGAAGGCGGCAGGGACCACGAATTATATTGAACTCTATGAACAGGGCTACATCCCGCGGGAAACACGGAACTATCTTCCTAAATTCTTTGCTGTAGTCTATATGGCTGCGCACGCATCAGATAATATTTCTCCGGCCTCGGCTGTCATGAGGACTGCTGATGCCGAAACATCATCCGAGTGGGAACGGCTGGAGCTCAATCAGGCTGTTAATCTTGTTATTCTTGCATCAAAAACGGGAATTCCGCTGAAGGTTCTGCACGAAGCGAACGCAGAACTGACTCACGGAATCTCCCCGCCGGCTGGAAGCGGCTATTTCCTGAAGGTTCCGGCCCGATATTCCGATAATGTTAGAAAGGTTCTTGAGCATACGGCGGACCCCCTTATGAGATTCTACATACATGAAATAAGGGGCGGAGACACTTATTATGCTCTTTCGAGACATTTCGGGATACCTGTTTCGATGATCGAAATGTACAATCCCGGGGTAGACGCAAGATCGCTTCGGAGCGGTCAGAAAATAATCATCCCGGCTCTGAAAGAAACCGAGCCGTACCGAAACGACTACACCAAACCCGAATTGTGGGACAGCTGTTCGGAATATGTTGTGGCGGCAGGAGACAGTCTATGGGGCATAGCCCGAAGGTTCGGAGTAACGGTTGAAGAGCTGACATTCAACAACGGGATCGAATCGAATTCGACCCTGAAAATCGGTGCAATAATCAAGGTACCGCAGGAGAATTAGCCATGTTGATAAAAAAAGCATTATCAGCGCTTGTTTACAGCCTCTTTTTTATTTGCATAACTGTTGTTCCTGCTTCAGCCGTTGACGGGATTACCACCGATACTCAAATTTCCTGGACGACAGGCGATATCGTGATCACTGCTTCGGCGGCGATTCCGGACTCAGCAACCAATATAACAACAACACGCTTCAGGCTTACGGAATCTATCGACCGGGACCTTACCGAGATTGTAACCAATGCTTTTAAGGCCATTTACCTTGATTCCCTGCATACACTTGCCGACGGACTTTCCGCCAACAGCAGCGTTATGAGCGCATTCGATGAAATCAATCTGTCGAAAACAAGGGTTTCAAGCAGCCTGAGTCTGAACCTGACATCGGTCACGAACATATACAAATACAATATTTACAATGAACTGATACCGATTCTGACAAGCCGCAAGACCATCACAGCCCCGCCTGTCGAACTTAATTATGAGGCGACTGCTGCTTTTTCGGGAATAATTATATATGCGGCGGACCCGCTCCCCTATTACGGCGAGAACGCAAGCGGCCTGCTTCAGCCGGCAATCTTTCCCAAAATCTTCACCGAAAATATGGAGATTGTTGCCTCTGCAGACATGGCCGACCCCAAACGCCTGTCTGAATGGGGTTTTATACAGTACACCGAATCCCTCAGCCAGAGGGATTATGAACACCGCGTCGGACTCTACCCTTTTATTACAACCGCCAGGGGCATATTCGGAAACAACCGGACAGACATTCTGATTCCGGATGAAGACGCCAAAAAGATTCTGTACAACAAAGCGAACAGGCGGCTGATCGAAGAAGGCAGAATCGTGATAATCATCGGGAAACTATGACGGGATACAGCCTAATACCTTCCGCTGCCGACATTGCATTTTGAACGTTTCCGCGCTACATTATTCATGTGAAGATGCAGCGGGACTTTCACGTTAAACACAACACAAAAAGAAAAAAAATGGATAATACTGACCGCAGAAGCAGCGCGGCAAAGAAAGTAATTCGCAGTCTTGAATCCCATCCTCTCCGCGCAGCAGGAATTCTCGCTCTTTCAGCAGCCGCCTGCATCGCAGCCGGCTGCCTAGCAGTTCCGGAAAAACCCGGGCAAATCCCTGCGGGAACACCGGAAACGGAAGCGGCAGTCCGGTCCTTCATGTCCGAACTGAACAGCCAGGACAGCCTGCAAAACAACACTGCAGCCGTGTCTGAAAAGGCCGCTGAAGAGCAGCGGTCCTACGGGTTGATAATAATCCCGCCCGGCGGCAAGGTTCCGGCAACAGATCTCGATGTACTGTTCATACATGCTCATCCCGATGATGAATCGCT
>QKCC01000012.1 GCA_003245835.1 Spirochaetales bacterium
ACAGCGCCGATCATCTCCGAGGCGAACAGGATGTTTTTAACATCTATGACTTTAAGCAGCAGGTCTATGCCTTTCTGATGGTAAACACAGGTATCGAAATAGACATTGTTCATCAGCAGTTCATTTAGCGGCGGCAGTTTCATCATATCGGCGAGGCCCCTGAATCTGCCCCAATGATACGGAACCGCACCGCCGCCGTGAGGGATAACAAACTTGATAGTCGGAAAATCCCTTATCACATTCGAAAGCATCAGCTGCATAAAGGCAGTGGTATCGGCATTCAGGTAGTAGGACCCCGTTGTGTGAAAGGCCGGGTTGCAGCATCCGCTGACATGTATCATCGCCGGAACATCGAGTTCAACCATCTTTTCATAAAACGGATACCAGTACCGATCTCCGAGCGGGGGTGAGTTGAAATGCCCTCCGCTCGGGTCGAGATTGAGATTGCACCCCACAAAGCCGAATTCATTCACGCATCGATCGAGTTCGGCAATGCAGTTGTCCAGCGGGACTCCGGGAGACTGAGGCAGGGCGCAGACTCCTATGAAATTTTCCGGAAAAAGCTTGGTGACCCGGTAAATGAGTTCATTCGTATGCTCAGTCCAGAATTTACTGGTAAATGCGTTTCCGATGTGGTGGGCCATCGAACTGGCGCGGGGCGAAAAGATTATCCGGTCTATTCCCCGCTTTGCCAGAAGTTTCAGCTGCCCGTTCTCTATGCTTTCACGGATTTCGTCGTCACTGATTGCTATGGTTCCCTTTTCACCCCTGAAGTTCGGATTTTTTGCGACAAGCGCTTTCTGGCCTTCCCGGTATTCATTCAGCGCCGGCGGCGCGGTTGTGTAATGTCCGTGACAGTCAATTACAGGATAGGTCCCGGTGTTCTTATTTTTCATATGATTCATATTCCTCCAGGTTCTCGAGGTAAACCAGGCCTTTTTCCGCCAGACGCGGTCTCATGTTGTAAATATCGAGTCCAAGCTCTCCAGAGGCAAGGCGTACACGCTTTTCTGCTTCACGGTTTTCACGCTCTCTCGCAGCTGCCACGACCCTTTCCGCAGACTTTCTCTCGACGATCACGACACCGTCATCATCCGCAACGACAACATCTCCAGGAATTACCATGCGCCCCGCACACATGATGGGTATGTTTACCGCCCCGACTGTTTCCTTGACAGTACCCTGGGCGCTGACTGCTTTTGACCAGACGGGGAACTTCATCCGGGCAAGGGTCCCCGTGTCGCGTACTCCCCCGTCGATTACCAGGCCTATAATTCCTCTCGCGCGGCATGATTCAGCCAGCAGGTCGCCGAAATAACCGTTGTCAGTAGGCGAAGAGCAGGCTGCTACGAGGATGTCTCCCGGTCTGCATAATTCGACGGCAACGTGCATCATCCAGTTGTCGCCGGGATGAACAAGAACCGTAACTGCGCTCCCTCCGATTGCTGCTCCTGAATAGATCGGGCGCATGTACGAAAAGAGAAGGCCCGTTCTGCCCTGAGCTTCATGCACAGTGGCGGTTCCCGCCTGCCCGAGGGCTTTGACGACCTCTTCCGGTGCTCTATGTATGTTTTTTACCGCAACGGTTTTCATTGTTTCCTCCATTTTTTCATTATTGGGGCCTTAAAGGTCCTCCGGAAGGTAGACTTCTCCGCAGCTGAGGCTGCGTGCGGTTCGTACCACTCCTGCCGAGGCAATGGTCAGTTCTCCTCCGGTGTCGGTGAAATCGAGGCTGATCGATATTTCACCGCTCGGATGTTCAACCGAGAGGTAGCTCCCCTCAGGCGGGACGGCCGCGATTTTCGAGGCTGTGGTTCCTTCTGCAACGCAGGCTGCCGCTGCGGTTACAGCCGCAAGCACGCCGACAGCTGCGTGGACTTTGTGCGGAATAAAGCTGCGGGTACTGATTACTCCTCCGTTACCGGCAGGTGCGATCAGGGTCATCTTCGGTACAGCCTTCTGCTGTACGTCCCCGAGGTTCATCATTTTTCCGGCCAGCAGACGTATCGACTCAAGACGGTCTTTCAGTTCCTGATCATTGTCCAAATAATCCCGGCTCTCGTACCCGCTTCTGCCGAGATCTGCAGCCCTGATTATGACCAGGGGCATTCCCGCATCAATGCAGGTAGCCTCTACGCCGTCGATGATATCTGTCCTGTTCCCGGTAGGGAAAACGGAACCGCAGGTTCCCCCGGCAATATCATAATATTCACAGATGACGGGCGCTGAAAATCCGGGAACCCCGTCGATTCGCGTTGTTCCCTTGTAGGTTATCTGCCCGTCGGGGGTTTCTACGGTAACCCGGCAGACTGCATTTGAGTTTTTCATGAACACTTTCAAAGCGGTTCTGGGCGAGTCGGCTTTGATCAGCCCGGTTTCGAGCGCAAAGGGGACGACGCCGGCCAGGATATTGCCGCAATTCTGAGTACGATCGGTTACTCCTTTGCCGACAACAACCTGGACAAACTCGTAATCAAGATCGGCGTCCGGTCGTTTGGACCGGCTTATGATTCCGGCTTTGCTTGTCAGCGGATCCGCTCCGCCGAGCCCGTCAATTTGGCGGATATCATCAGGTCCTACCCCGCAGATCGCGCCGAGAATTATCCGGTCTCTTTGTTCGGGATCGTCGGGGAGGTCCTCTGCGTGAAAGTACAAGCCCTTCGAGCTGCCGCCCCGTATCTGCATATAAGGTATTGAACGCCGCATTCCGCTCTTTTCTCCGGGCCCTGAAATCAGGATTTTCGGTCCAGTTTATCGGCATTTTCTCCGCCGGCTACAGAGTACTTCACTTTTACCTTTCGGGTTTTCAGAAATTCCTCGGTGGTTACGCCGCGCATTCCGGCATAGACGTCCGGGTTCGACACCCCTGAGACCGCGGCATATTTCTCAAGTACAAAGAAAGTTGCTCCGTAGTGAATCAGTCCGCGCCAGTCTTTCCGCCTGATAAGATCCCGCTCTTCATCAGTCAGGTCGGCAGTGTTCAGGGCGGCTTCAGGATCGGCTGTGAAGGATTTTCTGAATTCCGGATTCACCATGTCGTGCAGGAATTTATTGACGCGGTATGCCCGATGGCTTCGGTCAAGGGTGTAAAGATAGGTCCCCTCCAACGTTTCAGAGCCTTTGAGCTGTTTTCCGATATGTGTGCGAAGGTCATTAATTTCGCGCTCTGAAAACGGTTCCGGCTGGTGTTCGAAGATCGCTGTCGCAAGGTCCGTCATCGTCATCAGGCAGGTTGCTTTATGCACAACTTTAACAGTTGATGAAAGCGCTCCGCGCATAATCAGCCACATAATAATTTCAGCGCCTTCGACCCCGCCGAGGGTTGCGTATTCCGCAATGGTCATCTCAGTCAGCTTGACTGGATCGTGCTCAAGTATATCCAGAAATTTTTTGTCCCATTCAAGATTGTTGAAACCGCATCTTTCCCCGTGCACCTGGTGTGAAAGTCCCCCGGTGGCAACTATTACGACGGACAGATCTTCCTCGTAGCTTTCTATCGCGCGTCTCAATGCCTGCCCGAGTTTGAAGCACCGCTTCGCCGAGGGGATCGGAAACTGAAGGACTCCGACCTGCAGCGGGACTATCGACCATGGCCAGGGTCCTTCCTTGTCGGTCATTACGGAGAGCGGAGAGAATATTCCATGATCAAGGCCGCGTTTTTGGAAGAACGACATGTCAAATTCGTCAGCCATCAGCGATGAGGCAATATGCCGGGAAAGTCCCGGGTGGCCGGCCACCGGCGGAACGTTTCGAATTCCGCCTCCCTCATCAGCAGGGCTGTAAACATCATCGACACCGAGCGAAAAAGCAGAATAGTGGTCAAAAAAGAATGACGATATGTGATCGTTGTAAATCATTAGAAGAACATCCGGTTTCTTTTCGTTCAGCCATTTGTGTATGGGTTTGTAGTTTTCAAACATTGGCGCCCAGAGGGGGTCGTTCTGTTTGTGGGTGTCCTTCGCAAAACCAATAGTAGGCGAATGGGATGTACCGATGCCTCCGATAATTCTGGCCATGAATACTTCTCCTTCTACTTTTTTTTACTTTTAAGCAAATTGTGACTTTAATTGTAATGCAGGACACTGTTAAAAGCAATTTAAAGATTAAATAAAATGTTACAGATTGACAATTTTGATAATTATAACATATAATTCTACTGTTTTCTACTCGTTATATGCTGTACACTGACCACGGCTGCAGTATAAACAATTCTGTAAGGAGAAGTATTATATGGATTTGAAAGAAAAAGCTCTGAAATATCATTCGGAAGGCAGGCCAGGAAAGGTTGAGGTCGTTACAACGAAGCCGTGCCAGACAGCCGAGGATTTATCTCTGGCATATACTCCGGGTGTAGCTAAACCGGTTCTGGAGATTGCGGAAAATCCGGATGACGGATATTTGTATACCAACAAAGGCAACCTGGTTGCGGTTGTTTCAAACGGCAGTGCAATTCTGGGTCTTGGAAACAGGGGGGCTCTTGCCAGCAAGCCCGTTATGGAAGGAAAGGGTGTTCTTTTCAAAAGATTTGCTGATGTGGATGTTTTCGATATTGAGGTCGATACCCAGGACCCTGAAAAGATAATTGAGCTGGTTAAACTGATGGAGCCGACCTTCGGCGGTGTCAACCTTGAAGATATTAAGGCGCCGGAATGCTTTAGAATTGAAACTGAGCTGAAGAAGCTTACTAATATTCCTATTTTTCACGATGACCAGCACGGTACGGCAATAATAAGCGGCGCGGGACTGCTGAATGCACTCGAGATAAACGGTAAGAAGATAGACCAGGTGAAGGTTGTCTTTAACGGTGCCGGTGCCGCAGGCATATCCTGTGCAAGATTCTTTGTACAACTCGGAGTGAAAAAAGAAAATCTGGTTATGTGCGACAGCAAGGGTGTTATTTACAAGGGCCGTCCGGGAACGCTGAACCCTGAAAAGGAAGAGTTCGCAGCCGATACCGACAAAAGAACGCTTGCTGACGCTATGAAGGGGGCGGACGTATTTATGGGAGTTTCTACAAAAGATGTGGTAAGCCCGGAAATGCTGAAATCCATGAACAGCGACCCCGTTGTTTTTGCGATGGCGAATCCGGATCCCGAGATTGATTACAGTCTGGCTGTGAAGACCCGATCAGACGTCATTATGGCTACCGGCAGAAGCGACTTCCCGAATCAGATCAATAATGTGCTCGGCTTTCCCTTTATTTTCAGGGGTGCACTGGATGTGCGCGCTACCGATATAACCGAAGGCATGAAGATCGCGGCATCTAAGGCCCTTGCAGCGCTGGCAAAAGAGCCGGTGCCAGAGGTCGTTAAAAAGGCATACAACAATACAGATTTCAGCTTCGGCAGAAACTACATTGTTCCGAAACCATTCGATCCGCGTGTAATAGAATGGGAAGCCCTGGCTGTGGCGAAAAAGGCTGTTGAAGAAGGTATCGCACGAAAACCGATTACAGATTGGGATGAATATGTGAAGGTATTGCGTGCGCGTGTAGAAAAGAACTGGGCGTAAGCTGAAAAGGCATCTGCCGCCGGAAAAACCTGCTCAGGTTTGACCGGCGGTTTTTTTTCGGATTTTTGATATTAAACCGGCTGCCGGAATTGACTATGGCTGACCATCAGTGCGTCCAGCGCGAGGAGTCCCCCCTGGTAAACCCGGACAGGGTTGAGGTCAATAGCCCTCAATTCCGGATGGTTGTATATGAAATCGCCAATGCGCACGAGGGCATCTGCAACGGCATCTCTATCGTATGATGTCTGCCGCCTCCATGGGCCCAGCAGGATCCCCGATTTCAGTTCGGAGATCATTTCCAGTGCTTCCCGGTGTGATATCGGTGCAATCCGCATAGCCACATCATTGTATGCCTCGGCAACCACTCCTCCGAGGCCGATCATCACAGTCGGACCGAAGCTGGAATCGTTTTTTGCCCCGATTATGACATCAATGCCTTCCGGGGCCATCTGCTCAATTAAATACCGCCTGCTGTTGTCCGGAATTTCTATTGCATCGATTTTATCCAGTGCTGATTTGAACTGCTTTTCCGTTGAAAGGCTGAGACATATTCCGCCTATTTCGGTTTTGTGGCAGATGTGCGGAGATGAAATTTTCAGGACTCCCGGCTTTTTCATTGTCCGGAAGAAATCTTCAGCCTCGTCATGGGTATCGCACAGCATGCGATCAGGAACTGGAATACCAATTGCTTCAATAATGTTTTTCGCATCGCCTTCATCAATATATTCGCTGACCTCGGCGGGATAACGGACGACGTTAATGTGCGGGTGGTCCATTGCCAGATTCAGACGGTGTCTTGCTTTCGCATCTTCAATAAGGGCCCAGGCTGCCTGCGCCGTCCGGTCCGGTGAAACAAAAGACGGGATCATTAAGGCGTCCAAATCCTGTATTGTCCGGTCTATGTCCTCGGGTAATCCGGAAGTTCCGAAGATTATCGGTTTTTTTGTATGAAGCCTGATGCGTTCGAAAAGGTCCTCGGGATCAACACACATGGGTTCGTGCATGGCGAACGCGATGAGCACATCGATATCCGGATCATCCGCCATGTATGAGAATACCTTGAAAAATGATTCGTGTTCAGGCCTCGCGGTATCAACGGGGTTCCTGATGAAGGTTTTCAGCGGGAGTTCTTCTGAAATCCGGCGCCTTGTCTCCTGTTTCAGTTCCGGTATATATACCTTCCGCCGGCGAAGATAATCCATAATGATCATTCCCGGGCCGGCCTGTCCTGTCAGAATTCCTACACCCGGGTTCTCGGCGGGTGAAAGCCTGGTCATGGAAAGGATGTGTGCGGCATCAATCAGATCATTGCTTGATGAAGCTACAACCGCTCCGGCCTGCCGTAAGGCGGCAGCTTTAAGTTCGTAGGAGCCGATCATTTTCCCGGTGTGGGATTTTGCAAAATCGTCGATGTCAGCCCGGCCGACTGTAAAAACTACTACAGGTTTCTTGGGAACAGTTTTTCGGATGGTTTCATACAGTCTTCGGCCGTCTTCAACCCCTTCCAGGTAAAGCGCAATTACATGTGTAGAAGGGCGGTCCGCAAGGTATTCAATGATGTCCGAAATACTTACATCGGGAGCGTTGCCGGATCCGACAGTAATATCCACGCCGAGGTTTATTGATTGGACGACTGTGCTCAGGATTACTCCCATAGCTCCGCTTTGAGAGACGATCGAGATTGAGCCGGAATGCAGCTTTTTTACCAGCGGGTTGAAGGATGCCTTAAGTCCTATTTCCAGATTGATGAATCCAGAGGTGTTCGGTCCTAGAATTCGTATTCCGAAGTTTCTGCACATGGCTACTATTTTGTCCTGAAGTTCCCGGCCCTTTTTACCGCTCTCCTCAAATCCGCCGCCGGAGATGAGCACCGCCCCGGTCCCTATTTCTCCGGCTTCCTGAATGACGTCTGAGCAGAACTCCGCAGGAATGGTCAATACAAGCAGGTCAATCGGGCTGCCTATCGATTTGAGGTCCGGATACGCGGTTATGCCCTGAATTTCAGCGGAATTATGGTTTACTGGATATAGTTTTCCGGGGAACTCCTTCAGAGAATCGAACATATGATAGCCAGCTTTTTCAGGATCGTTTGAAGCTCCCACGTGAGCGATTGAAGCAGGCTGGAACATTCGTTGAAGTTTGTGCATGATATCCCCTTTTTACAAACTGTCGCTTATAGATTATGTGTTACTAACATAAATAGATAAAGCAAAATTTTAGCTGATATTCAGTAGCGCTCTTGCTGTATTCTCCTCGGTAATGATGATGTCGCAGAGTTGGGTAAGGAGTCCGGCTTTAATGGTTTCAATTCTGTTTTTTCCGCTTGTTATAAGAATACGCATCGGAATCTTTTTCACAATTTCAATTGGTATTCCAAACACACGCTGATTGATTTCCGAGTCGAGAAAGTGCCCTTTATGATCATACCAGCGGCCGTAGACCGACCCGACAGCACCTTCGGAAATCAGATCATTCATCTCGGCGCTGGTAAGCATCTCGGAAATTCTGTATATGCTGTCGTCGCCGACGGGCCCGATCGAAAAGAGCATGACGTCGATTTTTTCCCAGAGCCGGGTAATCGAGTCGAGCGCGCCGTTTGCAATCAGTGTGTTATGAACTTCAACGGTCGGTGCATAAATCGGAAGATTAAGAAAGTGTCCTTTAACGCCGTTGTTATTGTTGACAAATTCCTGAAGAATACTAACGGGGCTGAAGCTTTCGGCAGTTGAGAACCCGCCTATGGTCTGAATTACATTCAGTGAATTGTTTTTTTTCAGCATTGAAAGTTTAAGATGAGGAATAACCTTAGCGAGCGTTCTGCCCGGAGAGATTCCGATATTATCATTGGGCCCCAGAAGGTAATCAATATATTGTGCTGCAGCTCTTCCGAGAAGATCGTCCGGCATTTCTTCATATCTGTTGCGGAAGACAACTGCCTTTTTTATTCCGAATGAGTTTTCAATCTGCTGCTCAAGGTTCCAGTGGTTCTCTATTGGAGTTAGGATGTTTATTTCAACAATACCGAGCTTTCTTGCTCGTTCTAGAATACGCGATACGGTCATCGTTGACATGTTCAGCCGCTCCGCTATCATCCTCTGGCTGTAGTCGAGTTTGTACTTTAAAACGGCAACCTGAACTGCAAGAGCATCATCACTCGAATGTTTATCAATTTCCAAAGGACACCTCCGGGCATAAACCCTTATAAAGTATTGTATTTTGTTACAAGTAACATTGCAAGTAAAAAATACAGCAATGTTTGAGGAAAATAACAGGTCTAGAAATTGCAGAAATACTGAAATTTGCCCGTATTTCTATAAAATATCCTATATTTTTGCCTGGAAACCGATTTATGCGATTGACAGCAGCACCCGGAGGTGATATAAAACAATAAGAATGATATAAATAACATTCAAAACCCGAGATTGTTCTCGGTAAATTACATTATTTCATTTTTTTGGAGGTAATTAGGATGTACGACAATACGAGGAAGTTTTTGAAATCTCTGGGTTTGCCCGAAGGCGATGCTTTTGATTTACCTACTTCAACACAGAGGTTCCCGGACGGCGCACACTACAGGCTGGAAGTGCCTACCATCAATACCGCAGCTGCAATCAAGGCCCTTCTTGATGAAGCTGAAAGGATTGGTGTAACCATCAACCGTGTTGATGAGACTTACGGAGCTTTCAGGCATACGTTTGCAGAGCTCAAAGAATATGCAGCTATAGCCAAGGCTCACGGCTGCGAACTTAATATGTCGGTCGGTCCGAGAGCTACCTACGATACCAGCGCTACCCGCCTGAGCGAGCAGGGCGTTCGTATTTCTTATCGTCTGCGAGGTCAGGAACAGGTTGTTCGCGCCGTTGAAGATGTAAAGAGAATCGCTGAATCAGGTATTCGCGGTGTACTCGTATATGATGAAGGTCTTCTGTGGGTGCTTGTAGCGCTTCGCAAAGAAGGCGGACTTCCCAAGAACATGCAGTTCAAGCTTTCAGCTCACGTAGGCCATTGTAACCCCGCAAGTTTCAAGATGCTTGAAGATATGGGCGCCGATTCAATCAACCCGGTTCGTGACCTTCAGCTTCCGATGCTTGCTGCGCTCAGGCAGACTGTAAAAGTACCCCTTGACGTACATACAGACAACCCTCCGGGATCAGGCGGATTCATCCGTGTTTATGAAGCTCCTGAAATGGTAAGGGTTTGTTCACCAGTTCACCTGAAGACCGGTAACTCCTGCGTGTCCGGACACGGACAGCTTACAACAGCCCAGAACGGTGTAGACATGGCCCGCCAGGCTCATATCGTTAGAGAAATGGTCGAAAGACATTATCCTGAAGCAGTTCAGAGTAAAGCCGGTCTCGATCATATGTGTATTCCTGAATAGTACCGGAATTTACAGTACTTCGCCGGATCGAATTTCTGTTCCGGCGAAGTATTTTTTTTGAAGACGAATGGTGATGGTATACTGTTGGCAGGAGAGGAGGATGGTTATATGGCTGAAGAGCTGAAATTAAAGGATGATTATGCAGCGAATTTTTTTAAAGTCGTCCTGGACAGGAGAAGTGTTCGGAAATACACTGAAGAAAGAATAAGCGATGAAGATTTAAAAATTATTCTCGAAAGCGGACGGCAGGCTCCCTCGGGAGAAAATGCCCAGCCCTGGCGTTTTATTGTGGTCAGGGACCAGAAAAACAAGGATTTTCTTTCCAGCGTTGGTAAAAACGCAAGCGGAAGGCGTTTTACAGGCGAATACCTGAGTAAAAGGATGCAGGATCGCTTCGAAGGACTTCAGGATCCCGAGAAACGCATTCAGGCATTCAAAAGACTGACTTCAGGAAATGTTTCAGCATTCATGGCGGAAGCGGATACCAACATTATCATACTCGGCCGAAAAGATGTATGGGATGCACCCTTCGATACGTCGGCAGCCATTGAAAATATGCATCTAACCTGTACAAGTCTCGGTTTAGGCGCCTGCTGGCTCGTCGCACCCTGTATTGATGTTCGCGATGAAATGAAGATGAAGAATTATTTCGGCATACCTGAGGAATTCAAGCTTTTCGGAATTCTTTCAATGGGTGTTCCTGCCAGAGTAGCGAATCCCAGGCCGAGAATCCCCCTGCATGAGCTTGTTCATAATGAAAAATACGGCGAATACCTTTACGAAAAACCGGAAGAGAAGGGGGGAGAGGCATGAATTTAGACAATATTTCCAGTAATCTTATCTATGAAATACAGAAAGCCTTCTTCGACGAACGCGGAGAAGGAGCGCGTTACCGGATGGTTCGTATCGGCGTGGAATATGTTGAAAAAGAACTTGGAAAAAACTTAAAGGATATGGACACTCTTCTTGATGGTCTTAAAAAGCTTGGATTTGTTGAAGATATAAGCTTTTCGGAAGAAGATGTCCTGGCCGACATTGAGGTCAAAGGCTGTGCTTTCAAACAGGTACGTGATCTCTTTATGGATAAGGGTCTTCAGCCCCTGTCATGTCCGGTTGCGAATATTGTCATGGATTATCTTGAAAAGCAGACGGGTTTATCCCCTGAGCGTCTTCCTATAAGCAGAGAAGGCAATGTATGTAAAGTTTCCCTGGCAAAGATGGCTACTTCTGATGTAGTCACAGAGTAATTCTCAAAGCAAGGAGTAATCTAAATGGGTACTGTTGTTAATGAAAAAGACGTGCAGGGCACGATAAAAACGACCGGCGGATGGGAAAGAGAATCAAA
>QKCC01000204.1 GCA_003245835.1 Spirochaetales bacterium
GTATGATCTGTATAACAGCATCATCCCCGGTTTCAGTATAGACGAGATCAACCGTTACGCGGCCGAAATGATACCCGAAAACGGCAGGACCGTGACTGTGCTCTACCCCGAGGGTGCTGATGTACCCGACCGCGATCGCATCCTTCAAATTGCTGAATCCGGGCCGGGGATGAATGTTCAGGCCTATGTGGATGATTCGCTCGATCAGGAACTGGTAAGCGATGTCCCGGAAAAGGGCAGCATAGTCAGCCGTACAAGCTATGATGAAATCGGGACCGAGCTCTGGCACCTTTCAAACGGTGCCGACGTGATTATAAAAAATACCGATTTCAAAGAGGATGAGATCCTTTTTTCGGCCTTCAGCAGGGGCGGTCTGTCGCTTCACCCGGATTCGGAATTTGTATCGGGCCAGTACGCGACTCTGCTCGAGACCCTCAGCGGGCTTGGAGATTTCAATTCAGTCCAGCTTGAAAAACGGCTTGCGGGCCTCAGCATAAGGCTTTCACCGTATATCGGAAATAACACCGAGGGGCTGACCGGCAGTTTCTCGCCGGACGAGACCGAAACATTCATGCAGATGCTGTACCTGTATTTTACTTATCCGGTTTTTGACGGCAAGGCAAACGATAATCTGAAAGAACGGCTCGAAAGCCTGATTGAAAACAGAAAGGCTGATCCGATGAACGAATACCGCGACAGGATCAACGAGATCATGACGCGGGACGATTACCGCAGCAGACCGCTTGATTCGGAAAGACTGCAGGGCCTGACGGCACAGACAGCCGGGCAGGTTTACCGCTCGAGGTTCTCGGGTGCCGATGATTTTATTTTCGTGTTCACCGGGAATATAGACAGGCCCGCTATCGAAGCTGCCTGCGCTCAATGGCTGTCGGCAGTACCGTCCGGTATTGCCGGCGAACAGCCGAGGGACCGCGGTGTAAGGCCCCCGAACGGAATTGTAAGCGACACTGTCTACCGCGGAATAGACCCGCAGAGCAGGGTAAGAATATCTTTCAGCACGCCGCTCGGCAAGTGGACCCCGGATGCCGAACTTCAAATTCAGACTGCGGCCCAGGTCATGGAGACGCTGATGCGCGAGAGCCTGCGCGAAGACCTCGGCGGTACATACCACATTTCGGTCAAGCCCTCGGTAATGCGTGAGCCCTGGCCGTCCGCCTCGGTCAATATTGAGTTCGGCTGCGACCCCGAACGTACCGGCGAGCTTTCTGCGAAGGTTTTCGAGATTATTAACTTGGTGGCGTCTGGTTCGCTCGAAGAGCAGTATATTGTGCGGCAGGAACAGCAGAACCGACGCAGCTATGAAAAGGATGTTGAAGAAAACCAGTTCTGGCTCAATCATCTCAGGGAAGCCTTCGGCTACGGGGATGATCCTGTAGACATTCTTACCCCCGAGAAGTTTGATGAAAAAATCAGCCGTGAATCTATAATCGAGGCGGTGAAGACCTATATGGATCCGGCTGAGTATGTAATCGTCGTGCTCAAACCCGAGTCGGCAAACTAAACAACCCGGGCCCTGTCTCAGCCGGCGCTGCTCCCGCAGGCCGGACAGCCGGGGTTCTTTTCAACAGTCAGGCTGTCGGTTTCAAAAGTATAGCCGTCGAAGATCATCAGCCTGTTCTTTAAAAGCCCGCCGCTGCCGGTGAGGTACTTGATTGCCTCCAATGCCTGCATCGAACCTATAACGCCTGCTGTCGCGCCGATTACCGGTATCGGCCCGCTTTTCCTGAGCGGTTCGGGAAATATGCACCTGATGCAGAGCGTTTCGGGCGGGTTGATGAAGCTGATTTGTCCCGCATAACCGTTTATTCCCCCGTGGACGATCGGGATGCCGGTCCTGATGGAGTAGTCGTTGATTACGTAGCGTGTTTCGATGTTGTCGAGGCAGTCAATTATGATGTCCGCGTCCTCGATTAGCTCCGACGGGTCCCCTTCAATCAAAGCCCTTTTGGGGATTATCTCTATTTCGGGGTTCAGGTCGTGCAGCACACCGGCCGCTGATTCAGTTTTGGCTGTACCGATACGGCCTGTCGAATGAAGGATCTGCCTGTTCAGGTTTGATAATTCGATCACGTCGCTGTCGCAGATTATAAGTTTGCCTATTCCCGCGGCGGCAAGATAATACGAAACCGGGCTGCCGAGCCCGCCGGCACCTGCTATAAATACAGTTGAATTGCCAAGCTTCTCCTGGCTGAAACCGAAATCCTCTTTCAGAAGGATCTGTCTGAAATAGCGTTCGTTCATCATATAATCAATATACCACAGGTTAATTGTGCAGTGATTCGTAATTCGGTAAAAAGTTAATATTACCCAGCCTGTGGAGACAGGTACCGTTCACAAAAGGCCGCAAGGCCTGTTATAATGGACGCATGCATGATGACGGACTACAGCATAATACGGACTGGGCGCTTACTGTCCGCAGGTTTACAAGGGGCGAAGAGATAGCTAATTCCATATCGCACGGAACGGGGGCGGCGTTTGCTGTTGCGGCGCTGGTTCTTCTTATTACAGCATCGGTAAGGTATGCGACGCCATGGCATGTTGTTTCATTTACCATATACGGTGTTACCCTGTGCATTCTTTACCTGTCGTCGACCTTCAACCACTCGCTGCCGGCAGGAACAGCCGCGAAGGATTTTTTTCACAACTTTGACCAGATAGCGATCTTTCTTCTGATAGCCGGGACCTATACCCCGATTTCAATAGCCGGGCAGATGATTCGACATGACTGGGGCTGGGTAATGTTCGGGCTCGAGTGGGGGGCTGCGCTTGCCGGTATTTTGCTGAAGATTTTTATTCCGAATAAATTCGAGAAGGGTGTGCATACCGCCTATATAATAATGTACGGGCTGATGGGCTGGATGCTCTTATTCTTTCTGCTTCCGATATTCAGAAACATTCCGCCGGCCGCGATTGTGATGCTGTTCGCCGGCGGGGCAAGCTACACCCTCGGCGTCATCTTTTTCAAACTTGAA
>QKCC01000287.1 GCA_003245835.1 Spirochaetales bacterium
GAACTGAATGATCGCCGAGCGGCTGCGAAGGTAAGCCGTGCATGGATGCACGGCGCCAGCGAATGAGGCGGGTCGTCGGAAGTTGTCAGGAGCCTACTACCAGAGACCAAGGTCTTCGACGCTGCTTTTCCCTTAGACTATAAAGATTAATGCAGTCCACTCAGCCCGAACTTTGTTCAAAAAGAGTTCTGCAGGTCAGAACTCTTTTTTTTACCAAAAAATCCAGTGGGCTGCGACACTCCGTCGCAGTCCACTCAGCAATTTTATGCTATATTGAGCAATTATCGATTTGAACCGTGGAAAGCGTAATTCTGAAACTTCGCAGCCCCTTGCTTTACTCGATATGAGGCTTGAATACCCGGAGTATAATCCGCACCAGGGACTGCGTTATGCCGTATTGTCTAACTTAAAAAGCAGTACCGAAGGCGCAGCCGAAGGTATTGCAGTGGAAATGTGCCCGAACCGCCCGGCGGCGGCGACAGAGCCGGGAAAAGCGGTTTGGATAAGCACATTGAAACGGAAAGCCCGGCCGGTGCCGGTATTGCTTCTTCGAATACAGGAGGGGTGTTCGATAAATCATTCCGTTGACAGAACTAATATCCCATGGTAGTCTTTGCTGTCAGAATTTAATATCAACTTACTTAAGGAATTCAGAAATGGCATCCAGAAATCAGCGTCGTATGAAACAGAAAATTTCAAACGAAAATATTATTGCAATAGAAAAAAAGCATAAAGCCCACCCGGTAATGTGGATAATCAGTATAGTAATTTTGGTAGTTATCGTTGTAACTTTTATAGGTGCACCGATTGCCGGCAAGAACAATTCAGGAAGGAATCTTGTATTCGGTTCTTATGACGGTGTAGATATAGCTTATAATGTCGGTTCATACTTTTATGAACAGGTTAATTCAATAGCCGAGAATTACCGCGACCAGCTTAACAGCAGCAACGCATATTTTATTCAGTTTCAGGTATGGCGGACTGCTTATGACAATGCCGTTTACAGGGCAGCTGCCATCAAGGAAGCCAAAAACAGCGGTGTGAGGATTTCAGGCAATGCTGTTGACGAAGCCATTGTGCAATACGGTCCGTATATGGAAAACGGCGAATTCAGTGAAAACATGTATGCACAGAGTTCAAATACCGAAAAGAAGTCTGTCAGAGACCGTTTCAGTGATGATCTTTATTACAGCCGGTTCGCAGCCGATCTTACATCTGATGCTGTAAACAACAATGAAGCGGATTTCCTTAAAGCTCTTGCGGAAACTGTCAAAAAATTCAGATACACGGTATTTCCATTCTCCGACTTCCCGACAGAAGAAATTGCTAAATACGGAAGTGAAAACCCTGAACTTTTTCAGACAATCATGCTCAGCAAGATAACTGTAAACAGCAGCAAAAAGGACGCGGAACAGATTTATAATAAACTTCTCGAAACCCCGGACATGTTTTCTGATCTTGCCAAGAACCAGTCTTCAGATGCGTTTGCCGAGAAAGGCGGCGAGATGGGTTCACGCTACTACTACGATATGAAAAACCTTATTGGTGACGATGAATCGTTAAAAACCATTTTCTCACTCAAGACCGGAGAAATCAGTACGGTTATTGATGACGACAACAGCTGGGTTATCTATAGATGCGATAAAGCCCCGGTTTTTGCAGATATGGATAAAGATTCAGATATTGCAGTAGTTAAAAGCTATATGGAACTGTACGCCAAGGGTGAGATTGAAGACTATTTAGTAGCAAAAGCAGATAATTTTGTTGATTTCGCAAAAACCGAGGGCTTCGAAAAGGCTGCAGCGGACTATGCCTTCAGTATCTATGAAACCAATGAATTTCCTGTTATCTACGGAAATCCTTCTATAAGCTACTACGGCCAGAATATTCCGATCTTCACACAGCTTGAATCAGACAGTCCCGCTGATTTTTCGGGTGCTGCAGTCAATGAATTTTTCCTTAAGAGCATAGACGGTCTTTCATTAAACGATATAACCGACGCCATCATCCTCGATGACAGTGTTGTCGTCTTCCAGCTTGTCGATGAAAAGAAACAGGAAGGCGAGCAGCTTGAATCGATTCCGTCAATGGTTACTTATGCTTCCCAGAACTGGCTGAGCACAGAGTTCAGGGATATCGTTTTTCAGTCGGATAAATTCAAAGACAATTTCGCAAAAACTTTTTCAAGCGTATTCACATTTAACTAGAAATGAACTCAGAAGCTTCCGTTGAGGTTATACAGGGTCCACAAGGGCCTAATATAAGCTTCAACGGGAGGCTGCTTTATTCCGGGACGTCAACACCCGAAAAACGCGTTGAGAGCCTTTTATCAGCCTCTCATACGCTTTATATAATCATTTCTCCATTATTATTCCTCGGAGTTGACTTTCTGATTTCAAAGATTCCGGAAGATTCAAAAATTCTTGCCGTCGAGTATGATTCCCGATTATATGAGACCGGTATTCACGAATCCTACTCCCGTTTTAAAGATAAGCTTAAATATGTCAAACTCACCGACGGTAATTTTTCTGACGTTATAAAATCCGTAGCAGAATACCGGTGCCGGAGAATTATTCCTGTAAAACTTAACATGGGGTACATGCTTCACAGGAAGATTTACGACCGGTTTATAGATTCTTCCGTTTCATTTCTTCAAACTTTCTGGAAAAACCGCATGACGACCATTCATATGGGCCGATTGTGGTGCCGAAACATCTTTCTGAACATGCCTGTTCTGACGAAAGCATCCCCTTTAAGCAGGCTTCATACAGAAAAGCCGGTTATTTGCGTCGGCGCAGGTGAATCTCTTGAGTACAGTATCGATTTTATAAAAAGCGTTCGGAAAAATGTATTCCTGACTGCTGCCGATACTGCGGCTGCAACTTTGCTTTTAAACGGCATCAGCCCCGACCTTGTCATTGTGCTGGAAGCCCAGCATGCCAATCTGCCGGATTTTTATGAACAGGGCGCTCTGGGCCTTGCTGTTGCC
>QKCC01000226.1 GCA_003245835.1 Spirochaetales bacterium
GAAATTCTTTTATCTTTCCGGCTTCAATGACGGAATACCTTTTCCAGGCTTCCATATCATGAAACATTGCCTCATCCATCCCGTATTTTCTTTCGATTGACTGAAACCAGACGCCGTCCATTGCCAGCCAGTTTTTAGAATAGACGCCGATAAGCTCAATGAGCTGATCCTTGGTAAGCTGATTCAGCTGTTTATAATTAATCATATTTCGTACTCCATTGGGTAAGAGATTATACCGTTTTTCTGCTGACGTTCGCCGGTCTGAACGAACCCGAGCCGCTTATAAACAGCGAGCGCGTAGGGTGATGAATTCACAGTGATAACTTTTTCTTCCGGATGATCTTTTTTGATTTTCCGAAGCGCGTAGGCAAACATCATCCTGCCGACACCGCGATTCTGATAATCCCTGCCGACAAAAAATAACGACAGGTGCGAAACATCCCTGAACCCGCAGGCACCGGCCATCCTGCCGCCGGCTTTGGCGCAGACTGTTATTTGCCCATTATGCATTCGGTCATGTATGTTCTTTTCGGTTAAAAAGCTATGAAACTCGGCATTACCTTCGTCGGGATAATCAGGAGCGACAAACTCGTCATAGACTTCCCTAATCAGCTCACAAAATTCTTCTATCTCACCATGACCCAACTCGGACACCAAAATTTCCATTTTAATAAGCTCCTACCAGCAGCCTGGAGTGTAACCGTTCGGTCTGTACGGATCATACCAGGCTTCCTGCATCTCGCGCCAGCTCTCCACAATGCCGTTCTCATCTGAAGTACAGAAATCGATATAGCCGTATAAACCGTAATAACTGCAGTCGGAATCAGTATACCAGTATTGGTATGCGTAATACGATGCACCCTGATAAGAAAGATTGCCTTTTGAAAATAAAATAGACAACCCCCTTTTAACCGATGCACCGCTGCCGTAGTAATTGCCAAGATCGGAACCTGCATAGGCAGAAATAACGGCAAGACTGAGGGCATCAAGAACATCTTCAGCAGCAGCGGCGGCAGAATCGGAGATGACGGCCCGGTTATTAATGATATAATAACAGAAATCATTCAAATCATGATAAGGCTGCACAATCGCTTCAAGCGTATAGGAATCATCAAAGAAATCCACCACGCTGTCCCGGATTGATTCAACAACGAGCTGCCTGTCAGCGGAATAGAGCGCATCAACCGCGGTCTTCAGCGCCGAAAGCTCCGAGGTCCGGACCGCGGAGAGTGTCTGTGTTGACAATGATGCGGTGCAGTCCTTGTAAGAATCAACTATCAATGCAGCCAGGGCCTCTGCACCGGAAGTACCGGTGTCGGGAATCATCCTGCCGAAAAGATCATCGTAGCTCCAGCCGTACGCGCTTTCGTTGGCCATCGACGCAACATAACAGTCGGTGAGATCCTTCAATTCGTATGCACTTTCGATGCTGCCCATTATGCATGCATCCGCTCCAATCAAATCTACTCTGACAGGAAAATCCGCGTCGTCTGCCGCCGCAGCGAGCGCCTGCTGAAGTTCATCTGTAAAAAGGTAATCCGATTCTGATGCGTCCCCGGTATTATCATCTTCACAGATTAATCGGGAGGCTGCAGCAGTTTCCAGTTCAGGTGAATCCGCACCGGTATTCCTGGCCCCGCCGCCGTGGTTCCAGAGCACCAGTGCATAATGGTCCGCAGCATAATTCTGCCGGCAGTATAAAAGAAAATCCGCAAGCACAGCCGGGTCGCCCATGTTGAGTTCGGTTTCAGCCCCCTCGGTCATTGCTACGGCACCCGAATCAGGGTACAGCCGGCCTGAGGTATCTGAGACGATATCAGCCGTGGCGTCGGGAACAATCCGGTACATCCGTGTATCGGACCAGTCGCTGCCATCCGACCAGCGGTCATAAAGGACAATTATGTTTATATTGCCGTTTCCGCTCAGCTCGAGGCCTTCTTCCATTTCATTTAAATCGAGCACAGAATAGGCGTCGAGGCTGTTGTCGGCATCGAGGTAAATCATGAAGGTCCACGTATCTTCAGCACTTGGTGAAAACCCGACTGAGGGCGGATCGATTAGATTATCTGTCGGATTACCCCTTTTGAGCTCAGCCTCAAAAACAGCAGTAACCGTCCGGTTCGTGTCCATCAGAACCGCAGCGCTGCTTCCGTCCTCGGCTGCAACACCTATCCATGATTTAAAAACCCAGCCTTCATCCGGTATCGCAGTCAGTTCAACTGTTGTATCTGAATAATAACCGGTCCGCTCAGGATCGCAAGTGATGGTACCGCCTGTACCGCCGTCAACAATCAGCGTCAGGCTGTAAAACGGAACAAAAAGAAAACATGAGGAAAAAAGGAATATAATCAACACGGCTGCAGCTGCAGCGGCCGCTTTCTTCATTCAGTCTATTCTATCTCTATTATCTCTATCGCAGAAGGAACAGACAGTACGTCGTATTTAATTACGAGTGCTATCATAAGGTATTTTCCAGCCGCATCAGGCTCCGACGTCAAGTCTATCATAAACGAGTTGTATCCGCTACCGGCCGCCGTTGGTTCAATAAAAGGAAGGGGATCTCCGCTGTTGTATTTTTCGAAAGAATATTCATCGGCCCCAATCTGCCGGCCCGTTTCAGTCAGTTCGGCATAAGTCCAGACGTCCGCCCATGGGTAGTGTTCATAATCCGCCGAGTCATTCAGATACCCGGGTTTATACAGTTCCCGAAGATCTTCATCAACAATCAGGGTGTAAATATCAAACGTAAGGCCTTCAGGGTTTTCACTTAGAACCGGTTCAACTGCAATCTGGAGGCTCGTTAGAGCAGCGCCGCCCCAGTCGGTGGTCATCGCAGAAGTAACACCCGAGTCCGCCTTAAACCGTACAGCTGTTCCGCCCCTTGGGGCAATATCGAGGGTGAGGTAGCCGGTGTTCCATGAATCAGCCGAACTTCCGTTAAACCCGAGCCGGAACCGCTGAAGGTTCGCGAATATTTCCCAGCCGTCGAACTCGTCATAAGCAGGCTTTGCATCGATTGATACAGTCATAACCATACCTGATGCATTCATTGCCGAGGCGTCCACCCTCTGCAGCACACCGCTGACTTCCTTTACAGCCTGGGTATAATCATCCGCTGATCTGCCCGAGGCGCCAAGAGTCATTGTAATCTCTTCTTCTTCCATCACAAAAGTCAGCTCAAGGCTGTCGACCCCCGGTCCCTGTTCCCATTCGTTCACAGCATCCGGTTCGTTGAAGATCGTATTGTCCACATCCACAGTAATATTGCGTGCCCCGTCCCGGATTGTCCCGTCGAACTGATCACAGCCCGCGGCGGCAGCCAATACTGCGGCTGCGGCAAGGACTGTCAGTATAGTTTTATTCATATTCAACCTCCGACGGCGCGGCGGAAAGGTCTACTGCCGATCCTGTATTGGTATCGGTATTGAATTTGTTGTTGACGGCATCGATACTCGTCAGCTTTCCGTCATATGGATCCATATAAAGAGCGGTACCGCTGTTATAAACACCGCTGTTGGTCAGATGATATATGCGGCCCATCTGGTCGGCCCAGAGCGCAATGCGTGTGCTGCCGCCCGATGTGAAGATATTATTGTGGTAGGCGTTTATATAGCTTCCGTATTTTGAATACATTCCAACAGCGGTTTTTCCGGAACCGCCGTCAATGCTGTTGTATTCGGCCAGAACATTTCCGTTGTTGATTATATATACACCGTAGGTTTTTCCGCCGCTGTCAGGGGCCGAGCCGCCGGATATTCCATAGGCATCATCTGCCGTCGCGGTATTGTTTCTGAGGTAGACCACTGTTTCAAAATCACCGTAGATTCCGTACGAACTGGAACCGGTCCCGTTTGCCGTTCCGCCTGTAATACTGTTGCGGTAAATGACAGGAGCACCGCCCTCGGTAATCTTTATTCCGTACGACTCGGAATAATCCGCGGTTGTACTGCCGCCGCTGACATAATTGTATTTAATAAGCGGGGCCGCCGAATTGGTCACCTCAAC
>QKCC01000028.1 GCA_003245835.1 Spirochaetales bacterium
AAACCAATTCGCCTTTTGAAGCCAATTTATTAAAAAATAGCATAACGATAAAAATGTCGAATTTAGCTTTCCCTCCGGTTAAACCAGTGGTTTCTCTTATATGTTGATCTAAGTTTTTGAGGGGGAAAGAATTTACTGACGCTATTTAATATAGATAAAAAATTACTCCGAACATTTTTGAATTTCTAATAGTATTCCAACTTTGATATAATGGAATCTTAATAAATTTTATTGATATATTCATCATTTTAAGTAATTGCTATGCATATAGTGTAATTTTGAAGTTAACCTATGCTTATTCATGATTTGACAAATGAGAGACCTCACTTGGGTTTATATTGAAGAATCTTTTAAACTCCCGGCTGAATTGTGAATGACTATGGTACCCGACTTCTTCTGCGACGCAGGAAATAGTTGCGCCTTTCTGGTTCAGTATCATCCTGGCTTTGTGTAAGCGAATTTGTTTCAAATATTGAAGAGGCGAAATTGATGTCACTTCTTTAAAATGGTAGTGAAATGCAGATACACTCATACCGGTTTCATCCGCCAATGTTTTTATATCAATTTCTGAGGAATAACATTTGTGCATCTTGTTCAGGGATCTTGCTATGCGGCTGAAATGTGTATGTCTTGAAACTAATGACCGTAATGCGTCTCCCTGCTCTCCGCACAGTACCCAATAACTGATTTCCCGTAACAATTGACAACCAAGAATTCTGCTTTTTTCTTCATCTGGTAAAATTTTGAGTAATCGATAAGCAGCATCATACAAATCCGGTGTTAAAGGTGTAGAAAAATATCCTTTTGATGTACAGGTATTGGGTAAATTATGATCCATTTCTTCAATCAGTTCTGCCAGAATTTTTAAATTCAGACTTATCGATATGGCAAGATAAGGCTTGTTTTCTTCTGTAGACACCTGACACTCGAATGGCAGCGGTACCGAAACGACAAGATAATTACTGGAATCATAAATGAATTTCTGATCACCTAAATAACCAATCTTTTTCCCCTGTCCGACGATCACAATTGAAGGTTCGTACACAATGGGAGTTCTTTTTGTTGATATATCCGATTTGTGATATTTAACATTAGGTAAATTACTTATTGAGATGCCGTCTTCTTTTATCTGCTCTCTTAATAGATCGCTTATAGTATTTCCAGTCAAATGCATAAATTATTCACTCATAATTATTAATTTTGATATTTTATATAAATGTATAGAGAAATAGGCAAAAAAACAATAGTTTTATGTATAGAGAAGCAGCAGCGTTGATGATAATTTATTAAAGAAATATAAAAAGTGATAGAATTTACCTTCTGTAAATATTTTAGGAGATATTCGTAAATGAAAGAATCAAAAGTTTATTTTTCTGATTTTCGAACAAAGCCATTTGGCGACAGTTTAATTATGAAACTTAAAAAAATGATTAAGAGTGCGGAAATTGACCAGATTAATTTTGAAAAAAAGTTCACAGCTATCAAGATGCATTTTGGTGAATTAGGAAATATAAGCTATCTGCGGCCGAATTATGCAAGGGCTGTTGTCGACATAGTTAAAGAGCACGGCGGAAAACCATTTTTAACGGACTGCAATACGCTGTATCCGGGTTCACGGAAAAATGCATTGGAGCATTTGGAGTGCGCATGGGAAAACGGATTTACACCGCTTACAGTGGGCTGCCCGATAATAATCGGAGATGGGTTAAAGGGAAATGATGATATAAGTGTTCCTGTTGAAAACGGAGAATTTGTTAAAGAGGCAAAAATCGGCAGGGCTATAATGGATGCAGATGTATTTATCAGTCTGACACATTTTAAGGGTCATGAGTTAACAGGATTCGGGGGAGCAATCAAGAATATAGGCATGGGATGCGGCTCACGAGCCGGCAAGTCTGATCAGCACAGTAACGGGAAACCGAGTATCGATGAGGCTCTTTGCAGGGGCTGTTATAAGTGCAAGAAAGAATGTGCCAATAATGCACTTGTTTTTAATGCGGATACTAAAAAAATGGCTGTTAACCAGAAGAATTGTGTAGGATGCGGAAGGTGTTTAGGTTCCTGCAATTTTGATGCGATTTCATTTCTCAATGATGCCGCTGTAACAATACTGAACCGTAGAATGGCGGAATACACAAAAGCCGTTTTGGGCGACAGGCCTCATTTTCATATATCAGTTATTGTAGATGTATCACCCAATTGTGATTGTCACGGAGAGAACGATGCCGCAATTCTGCCGAATATCGGTATGTTTGCATCTTTTGACCCGTTGGCTCTTGATCAGGCCTGTGCGGATGCCTGTTTGAAAGCCGCACCGCTGCCGGGCAGTCAGCTTTACGACAACATGAACGGGAACAATTTCATTGATCAACATGATCACTTTAAAAATTCAGCGCCGGAATCTGAATGGGAGACCTGTATGGAGCATGCCGAGAAAATCGGGGTAGGTTGCCGAAAGTATGAGCTGATTAAGATATAATCATAAATTGCCTGGAAACACAAATTAGTAGATGAAGTATAAAATAATTTATGTACAACAATTTTGTGCGATAAGAAATAAAAATGATGATTCTGGCAGTTTCTAATCATGTAGACCATCAATCATTCTTGATTTCAGGATGTTGATAATAATTTTGAAGAGGAGATTTTATGGACAACGAACTTTTTATTCTATGGACAAATGACAATGTATTTACAGCAGAAAAAATGGTATTTATGTATGGTCATAATGCTATAAAAAAAGGCTGGTGGGATAAAGTGACAATTATTGTGTGGGGAGCAACATCAATATTGACTGCAGGGAACTCTGAAATACAAACTCAGATTAAAGAGATGATTGCCGATGGAGTCAAGTTTATAGCCTGCAAAGCCTGTGCTGATTCACTAGGCGTGAGTGAAACTCTATCCTCTCTCGGCATAGAAGTATTTTATACTGGAGAGACTTTGACAAAGATACTAAAAGAAAATAAGAATCTGCTCACTATTTAACTCTTGTAAACCCATCTTGCTCATGTCAAAGTGTTTCTGTGAGTAGAATCGCTATCATATATCCTTACTATTTCAAACCTAACGACATCTTGGGCGTTTATGACAACAGCCGCTGGGGCCGTAATAGCACCAAAAAAGAACTTCGTTTTGCAGCCTCACTTACAATAAAGGTAATTATTTCAGAGGCAAGAACTTTGATGAGCTAATACGGCATCATTCAACCTCCAATGTCAGGTGATTGCAGTGACAGGTTGATTTTATTTGCTGAATGAAATCTTTTTTATGGAAATTATTGCCTGCTTTTATATTCATAACTATTACTTTGTTGTTTTCTGAAGTTTGCCAGATGTGAAGATCATTGATTTCTGAGTTTGACTCTTTCGCAATATAATGGATTCGTTCACTTTCTATTGATGCCGGATGATAATCCACCAGAAGCTTACCGGAGGATACCAGCAAATCGTAAGCCCATTTGAGAATCACTATAGCCCCTAAAATGGCTACAACAGCATCCGGCCAGGTCTGACTGAAAAACTTCCCTGAAAGAAGAGCAATAATCGCAAGTACCGATGTCATTGCATCAGTTATAACATGAATATATGCCGACCTCAAATTGTGGTCATGGTGATGGTGGTCCCCATGCTTGTGATCATGATGGTCATGTCCGCCTGATGATAAAAGGGCTGCACTTATCAGATTGACGGTCAGTCCAATTACCGCTACAAACAAAGCCTGATTGAAAATTATGGCAACCGGGTTAAGCAGCCTGTGTATTGCTTCGTATATCATATAAACGGCTGTAATTCCAAGTATTATGGCATTTGTATATCCGCCTAAGACTCCTACCTTGCCTGACGAGAAAGCGAAATTAGGATTATCCGCGTGCTTTCCGGCAATTATGTATGCTATCAGCGTCACAATAAGAGCAAAGGTATGTGTGCCCATATGGATTCCGTCGGCTAATAGTGCCATTGAGCCGGTGAGCAAGCCATAGCCTATTTCAGCAAACATTGTAATTAGAGTTATAGATACTACAATGGCTGTCTTTTTCATATTTGAATGATTATGTTTATGCACGTTATACTGATTGCATATTCGTTCTGTCATATTATCCTCTACATTAATTCCTGGATTGTATTCAGGTTTTCAAAGAATGATCCAGCTTTTTCTTCACCCAGGGTGTTTATTATTTCTTCAATCAGATGTCCGTGAAGATGATGGTGATTGTCGTATTCAGCTGCTCCGGTTCTTGTCAGCTTCACGAAGTATGATCGTTTATCTTCAGGATCTCTTTCTTTAATTAAATATTCTTTTGTAACCAGGCGATGTACCATTACCGTCAGTGTTCCGGTAGTTACACCTAGTTTTTCGGATAACTCTTTCATTCGAAGTTCCCCGTGATTTCCTACAACCTCAATAAGATGCATCTGCGGAAGCGAGATATCTCTGTCGGCTACGACACCATTTTCCCAGGAGGACATCCGCTCAAAAAATTCTACCAGAATGTTTGAATACTGTTCTTTCATTTAATTAACCTTGATTATCAAGATAAATTAAAAATAGTTTGAGTGTCAAGGTAAATGATCGAATCCATAGACATTTTTGGAAAAATTTAACAGCTGACAAAAGGATAGGATTTATGAAGAAACCGAAATTATCTGTTTACGACAGTTTCAGCGGCAGCTTCAGTATTGTTTACCCACTCAATTAGTGAAAAATTCCTCCTTTCAAGAGATTCTTTCATGTTATAATAATCTTTTGGGGGAAAGTTGAACGGATTTTTTAAATCAAAGTTTATTTCCTTTTTTATTGTTCCTCCTCCGCAGATATCTTCAGAACAAAGCTCATTCTATACGGCAATTGTAATCGCTTTTGTAGCAGCAATAATCTACCATATCGGCCTTACCGTGTTCTGGTACAGTTTTAACATCAGTGAGATGGTGTTATATCATTGGCTTGGTTTTTCGCTGCTTATTGCAGGGATGGTTCTTACAAAATCAGGATATCCTGTTGCCGGATTGATGTGCGGATCAATTGAATACGTTCTTCATGCTGCATTAGGTACTTTTTTTATTGGAAGTGCAAGCGGAATGTATTTTCCTGTTCCCCTTGCCGCATTAACCTGGACTATTATTCCCGGTAGAAAAAAATTGTGGCATCATCTGAATGCAGTTTTCCTGGTAATAATATTTGTGCTGATAATATTTTTCTCCTCATTTATCGAACCTAAATATGTTCTTCCGGCTTCAGTACTGCGATGGTCTTCGGTTGCCATGTCTGGATCATACTTTGCGCTTGTTGTTGTTTTTATTGCATTCAATTCATTGGCAAGCGGATGGCTGCAGTCTTTGCAGCTGGAAAGAGAGAAGTCTGAACATCTTCTATTAAATGTCCTGCCGGAAAAAATTGCTTTGCGTCTGAAAGAGAGTGAACAGACAATTGCCGACAGGTTTGACAGTGCAAGTGTTCTTTTTCTGGATATAGTGGATTTTACCAGGATGTCTTCTTCGCTTCCGGCTAAAGAGATTGTGTCTGTTTTAGATGACCTGTTCTGTGTTTTTGATATTCTGGTTGATAAGCACGGACTTGAAAAAATAAAAACAATAGGTGATGCCTATATGACTGTCTCCGGGATTCCCGATCCGGTCCCTAATCATGCCAGACGAATAGTAGAGATGGCTATAGATATGCTGGTAGTTCTCGAGAAATTCTCAAAGGTAAAAGGGCAGGCTATAAATGCCAGAATAGGTATCTGCACGGGACCTGTGGTTGCAGGAGTGATTGGAAAGCGGAGATTTCTCTATGATTTATGGGGCGACACAGTAAATACTGCAAGCCGGATGGAATCGAACGGTTTGCCAAATAAAATCCAGGTCACCCAATCAACTTACGATATTCTGCGTGATGACTATAAATTCGACTTCAGAGGCAGTATTGAAATAAAAGGGAAAGGTTCTCTTAATACATATATTCTTCAGCATGAAGATGAGTTAGCCAGAAGGATTAACGATGGGGGGTACGACTTTTTCGGATGCGGTCAAGAATCTGAAGTTATAAAAACGGCGAATTCATAAATCAGTTGTCATCAGCCTCACAGAGCGTCCGTCAGGCATTGACAGAGGATTGAGATGAATAATTATCTCTTCCAATCTGAAGGCTTCAGGAATTCTTTCTTCCTCAGCAGGGCTGCCAGTCCCGAATCCTTCAATCGGCGTTATTCGTTTCTTCTCAAACAGACAGCTGTTTCCGTTAGCAAGCGGCAGGATTCTGCGGATTTCAGCGATTTATCCGGCGATGGATATGCCTTCGGTTTAAATACTCTTTTCAGTAAAATTTCGCTCCTTGAGAGTGCTGATGCAAGAAGAAAGTTCGAGCAGCTTTGTTCAGCCCGTCTGAGCCGCAGAGAATCGGAGGTCGCTGTATTTCTTGCAGCCGGGATAAACCCGAAGCAGATTGCAGTTAAACTGGAGATTCAGGTTACGACAGTCGAACGGCACATTGCAAATGTCTATCGCAAGCTGAATATCCACAGAAAAAGCGAGCTGCCCGTCTTTTGAGGGAGGGAGAGTCAGGAAGATGTTCAGCGATTTATTTGACTCACGATTGAGTAAAGCGACGGCAGATCTGCTTAACTGTATCATTGCATCAAAAGATCTTCCGGAGTTTTTCTCTGCACTTTTTTTCGGGATAGGAAAAATAATCGCTTATGACCACTCAGTACAGTGGTTCAGCACGGTGAATAATGCCGGGCTCGAATTTTATGACGCATTCAAAAACTCTAATCTGACTATGCAGCTGCTTGTTGATTCAGAAGGTAACAAAAAGGCTGCGCAGAGTTTTAACGATTATTACAGGTATCTGCAGCCTCCGCCTGATCGGTTCGAAAAATACGGTTTCGCTGTCGATTATCGGATCTGGCGGAATACACAGTACTACTGTGACTTCATTCGCACACAGGGAATACGGTACAGTCTTGTTCCGGTTACCCTGGGTTTAAAACATACATTCACAATCCAAAGAGAAGGTGGATCCGGATTTACCGAGCAGGAAGCGCTGTCGGCAGGATTGATTGCGCCGCTGATCAGCCGTGTTTACTCATGCCTCGAAAGGATTGAAGAACTCGAAGGAGGCTTGTTTTCAGAAATCGATCTCGGCAGATTTCCATGCCGGTTCACTCCGCGTGAGGCTGAAATAATTAAACTGGTTTTGCTGAATTTTAAATCGGAAGAGGTCGCGGCATTTCTTTGTATAGGGACCAGGACGGTTGAAAAGCATATCGCCGATGTTTATGAAAAATTAAATATTCGGAGCCGTTATGAACTTTTTATTCTTGGCGGAGTTATAAATCTGCCGGAAGAATAATGACAAACAGATTTAAGGAGTTGGATTATGAAAAAATTTTTAATTCTCTTGTGCTCTGGTTTAATGTTCTCTGGTTGTGTGCTGCTTAAAATACCTCAGTATGAAAGCTGGGACCATGAAGTCTCGGCTGATAATTACACAACAGAAGGTGCATTAAACAAGTATGTGTATACCGATGAGCGCTTTAATCAGACGGATTGGTTTGATGTTTATATGGATAACTCATATTGGGTTGCCGGTTCCGGTTGGGGACATTTTGATTCTGTATATGATGCAGGCGTATTCTATTATCAGCCTCAGTATTATGACGGATATGCTGAATGGTACACATACGGACCGGATGATATTGTGGGAGCGACCCTGCGTTTCTATAAATTAAGCAACTGACTTCCGGGGTGCAGAACTGTTACGGTTTATACATGTAGAAGTTTCCGGCCTGATCCAGAAAATACGCCCTGTCCTCAAAAATTATCGGGTAGGTGCACCATCCGTCTGAAGCATCCGATTTCAGTCCGCTGGGCCAGTCCAGCAGTTCTGCAGCATCTGTCCCGTTAAGGCTGAACCGAATCAGGCTGGTTCCGCTGACTTCCTGTGAAAACATATACAGTTTATCGGATATTGTGAACAGCCCGGCTTTGGGTATTGAATATACATTTGCGTCCCATTTTCTCAGCCCCGATGAGTACATCGATGATGAAAAGTTTGATGAATACATGGACTGATCTATTGTGGTATTCAGAATAAAGTTCCTGTAGAAGATATTAAAACTGAAATCTGTAACTGCTGAAATTGTATTGCTTGAGCCGTCGGAAGCGGTTACCGCGACGTCGCTGAAATCACCTTCACATAAGACGTAATATATGGTATCGGAATCAGCAGTTTGAAAAAAAGAACTGTAATAACCATTTACAGCTGAGGTTGTACTGTTTTCCGTCCATGAATCAGCTGCCGGATCATACACAAAGGTTTTGATTGATCCGGTGCTCTGAAGATAGAACTTACCGTTATAAACGGTCGAAACATGCAGGTCATTAAATATCATTGTATCTGATCCCTGATCGGGGATTGATGCCAGCTCGACCCATTCGTCCGCGGCGGGAATATATTTCCAGCATTCGTATGAATTGAACCATTCATTCAGAGCTGAATCATGATAATTTCCGCCGGTTATATAGACTTCGTTATTCAGAACAAAGGCAATGCCGGACTGCTTGCCGGTTCCGGGATAGTCCGCCCGCGGTGACCATGCGTCGGTATCCGGATCATACATATAGAGTTTCCTGTTCATGACGGGCTCATCCGCCCACATGGTGCCGAGGCCCGCATAGCCTTTTCCGTCTGCAGTAAAAGTTACAGGGTAGATTATTTCATGATCACCTAAATCGAGAGAACTTTTTCCTGCCCAGAAATCATAATCGAGCGGATTATCACGGTTGATGCCCTGCATCACAGTATCGATGGTCGAGGGATTTATCAAGTCGCAGGCTGCAGACAATAGAAGAACTATTACTGCCGAAATTATGGGTAAGTTTTTTTTCATTTCAGCTGCTCCGTCAAATCTGCGAGTTCATCATCGATCCGCTGGATATTCGGGGTCATCAGAAAAAGCAGCCCGCCGGCGAGTACTGATGCACCCCCTGCTATAAGCGAGTAGTTTCTGATTTCTCTGAATACGGGAATGGTTTCCTGCCAGTAGAATATTTCGTCGCCGAGACTTTTAAC
This sequence comes from Spirochaetales bacterium, assembly GCA_003245835.1. Taxonomy (GTDB): domain Bacteria; phylum Spirochaetota; class Spirochaetia; order UBA9216; family UBA9216; genus Thalassospirochaeta. Next base: position 9,073 of record QKCC01000028.1, read on the forward strand.
TTCAGAAGCGTCGTCGGATTCAGAATACTTTTCATAGATGTCCTGAAGGTACAGGCTGCCCAGTTGAACGGTGCACTCCATTCCGCCTCCGAGTGCAAGGCCGGCTCCTCCTAGTCCGGTAAATCCCCAGGCAAAGGGAAGCAGTATTTTCCTGGTGCTGAGCACCTTGTTTCTTTTAAGCTGAAGCTCTTGAATCCGCTGCCTGGCGACCCATTTTTCGTTATGTTCATATACAGGGTTGATTGCTGTATTCGAATCGGCGGCAACCGTGACTATGCCGTTTACTGTATTATAGTCTTCATGCTCGATCGTGTAATTATAAACGCCCCCGGGAACGAATACAGGGCTATGCGGATCCGGCGCCAGGCTGATTCTTCCGTCTGCGGATACTATTTTGAGCTTTATACCTTCCGGGCCGAAGATCTTCAGACTGCCGGCCTTTGACAGTTCCGCATTGAATCGGAGTGTCTTCCCAGCCTCTACTTTTACCGGTGCATTAAAATACCAGCCGCCTCCGGCGATTGAAAGTTCATGCGTACCTGCCGTCAGGTCCTTCTGCAGCCCTGAACCGGCAGGAATTCCGTCGATTTTAACCCCGAATCCCGAGGCATCCGGCGGGCTGACGGATAGCAACAGATTGCCTCTCAGCTGTTTAACATCGGCCAGGACTTCAGTGATATCTTTGGATTTTATGCTTATCTCTGCAGAATAAACATAATTGCCCTGCGAGGCCTCCAAAATATGCACACCGAACCTGAGGTTCTCAACAAGTGAGGGTGTCTTTCCATAGTTTTTGCCGTCAACGGAAACCGACAGTTCCATTCCTTCCGGAGCGGTTATGTATAATGATCCTGTTTCATCAACGGCGCTGCCGCCTGCATATTTTAAACCGGCAAGCGCGTACGCGGCGCCGAATATATCGTCCTGCATAGATGAGAGGCCGCCTATTGTGACTACCTCTGCGCCGACAGTCTGTCCGGTTGTTACATTGACAAGTCTTACCGACAGGACCATCCCGTCGCCGACCGAGGAGAGATCTCCGACGACAATATTGTCAGCGGCAAGAAGCTCTCCGATTTCTATAGCGCATGATTCGTCGGTACAGCCGGAAAGGCTGAATGCCTGAGCTTCCAGTATCTCTGCCATATCTGTGTAGGAAAGTACCAGAAACTTTCCGGTCTTGATAAGCGCTGCTTCTATCATATTTCGGCTTGTTGTTGCAAGAGATTCGGAAACGCCGACGGCTGAAATATTCGGAACAGCAAGACGCGGAAGATCCTCGGACCATCCTGCAGCGGGAACCATTAACATCAAGGCGGTAATCATCAGGGCAAATATCTTATTCAAAAGTGTTCCCCCCACGGCTTTCTGCAGCATGCCGGCTGTTCAGACTGACGTATAATTTAGATAATACCAGAAAAAAAACCGGCGCTCAATAAAATTCAGGTTCCGGATTTAGGGTCCGGGAAACATTTAAAATACAGATCCTCCCTGTTGTTGATGCTGAGTTTTTCATAGATATTCTGAATATGCTTTTCAACTGTTCTCTGGCTTATCCCGATATTGACGGCAATCCCTCCAGCGCTCAGCCCGGTGCATACGAGCCGGAGTATCTGCTTTTCGGATTTTGTCAGCGGCAGTTTGGAAAACGCGAAAGTTTCAGAACATAACAGGAGGTTCCGCTTTTCTTCAGTCCCGCTGAGTATATTGAATATGTTGTCCAAATAGGGCGACAGCAGGCTTATAGCCTCTGCTTCTTCGGCTTTAAAAGGTATGCCTTTTCCTCTTTGAATGGTCAGGTTAAAATTCAGTTTCCGGTTTACAGGCACCATTGAATACCTTATTCCGCGCGGACGGACGAGATCAAAGTAGTACTGGGTATCGTTCCAGACCTTCCAATCGACTATATAAACATCTTTTTCAAACCGCTCCGGCTTTGGCTGCAGGTTTCTGTAATAACCGTTAAAAGCATCAATAAACCCGGCGTCGCTGGCGGAATGATATATACAGGTGAAACTGGGCTTATTATCGCTGAAGGCAGGGTAAAAACCTTTGGCGTCCTCGTTTTTGAGTCTGAACCACTGAAATGAATTATCATAGGGAATGAGCCTGCCGAGTCCCTGCGTAATCCTGCTGAAAAATTGCGGGATTGAAGCTGCGGTGCTGAGTTCAAGCAGAAAATCTATAATTATAGACCCGGCTTTGCCGTTAAGAATCTGTGTATGTGAGTTCATTCTTTTTTCTGAATTTCAGTATTGTAAAACAACGAATATAGATCCCTGCGCTTGTGAATATTCAGTCCGGAGTAAATATTTGCAATATGCCTGTTAACAGTTTTTCTGTTGAGACTGAGAAAAAATGATATAGCAGGCGGCCTGAAATCTTTGAACAGCAGGCAGAGAATTTCAGTCTCTCTCTCACTCAGTAAAAGAACAGCGGGAAGTCTTTCATATTTTACAGACGCAAGCATTTCAAGAATGGATGTCTGGAGCAGCATTTTAAAAAGGCTTGTTTTGCAGCTGTCGCTGAAAATGCTGAAAGGATTCGCTGCTTTCCTGTACACCCGCTGCGAGAAAATAAATCTCTTGTTATAGTCATCAAGAGACCGGGCTTTGCCCAGAAATGCGAGACTTGCAAATTCGGTATACAAATCAGAATAAATTCTATCTGCACCCATATCTTCTGAATAAAATTCTAATACAGGTTTATTTCCACGTCAAATGAAATAAGGTATCTATAACAAACTTAAATAATTGACAAATCAGAAAAAGTATGCAGATTTTTACGAATATTTTTGCGTAATCCGCGGAGATATAATAAATCTTCCAGAAATTGAGAGACTAAGGAAGGTTTGATTATGAAAAGATTTATTTCTGTTATCCTGATTTCACTATTAGTGCTGACTCTACTGACCGGCTGCGATCTTCTCGGCCAAATTTTCGGCGGCGGAGAAAACGAAGAAGTACCTGCTGCCCCGTATGCAGTTCAGGTCTATCTTGACAATAATGTGCCGAGGATAATGTTTTCAATTGAAGATATGGATATCGTGGGCTCTGTAAATATTGAGAGAGCACTTTCCAGTGAGGGCAATTATATACATATTTATGAAGTTTATATGCCTGCAACTGAATACCGCGATTATGATGCCGAACCCGGCAACACCTATACCTACAGGCTGTGCGCTGTCAACAACTATGGAACCAGCAACTGGGTCTATTCCAGCGAAATTACAGTGGTAAGTGAGTCGCAGATAGAGGTGAGGGATGTTATGGGCACACTGATACCTAATAACAGCTCCGACTATTCAATTTATATGGGGGATTATTATCAGAATGATACCGGAGCCACGGTAAATCTGGAAATCAAGAACGCCGGTACAAGCGCGTTGATAATGAATCAGTATCCTGTTGTAAACCCAGGCGGCTACATCACTTGTTCATTATCCAATCTTGAACTCTCTCCGAGTTCAACCGGTAGTCTTCAGCTTACCGTACAAACATATATGACCGGAGCTCCTGTAACTGCAACTATAACGATTCATTCGAATGACGCAACTGATCCTGATTTTGTTTTGTGGTTCTATTGGAATGTGTACTGATAAATCATATAATTTTATCCCACAGCATTGAAACGGGCATAATCAGAATGAGCGACGGCAGCATGCTAATTATCGGAAATGTTGCGATGTTGCAGATGTTGAAGCCTGTAGCGAGCATAATCAGCCCCCCAACCGCGGAAAAGTCTGAGAGCATGTCAGCCGTGGTAAGGGGCATAATTAATGTAGCTGTCAAAAACAGCAGCGACTGAATAATAAACTGGGGCACGGCCGCTATAGCAAGTGAAATCCCCAGGGTAGCTGCAAATAAAGTTGCCGTACCGAAGTCCAGAAATGCTTTGACTATCAGAAGTGTCGGGTCTCCTTCCATGCCTTCGCGCAATGCACCGAAAATTCCTGTTCCGCTTGCACCGAACAGCACAATCATCGTGGTGAATTCTTTCATATACTGATGTGCGGAAATGTCTGTTTTACGTACGGGTAGATTTTTGCCGGCGAACAGCTGGATCTTCCCCGCCAGGTTCCGGACTCCTTCTTCAAACCTGATAAGCTCACCTATTATTGTTCCGAACATTGTCGCTATGATTACCGCAGGCAGGTTGGCAATATCGAAGAGCATTGTGATTCCCATCCCCATCGAAATGCAGCCGAAAACCATGGGAAGGCGCTTCACAAAATTATCGGGTAATCGCGTTCCAAGCAGTGCGCCCAGCGTTGAGCCTGCTATTATTCCTACTGAATCGGCAATCGGTCCTATCACAGCTGTCCCCTTTTTGCGGTAATGTACTTTGTACATAATGATGTGAAATCCAAATTAATGACGAATGATAGAGTTTTAATCGGCAAACGGATTATCTTTGATTAAACCAATATAATTTTTATACATGAACCAGTCAATATCAAACTGGGACTGAGATTTAAAAGCAGATTTTAATTCTGAATCGGCTTTTAATCATTGCTTCCTGCGGCTTTCTTCTGGACATAATTTTTCATACAGTGTATAAAAATGAATAAATAAATATCCTTAAAAATATATCAATAACAAAATATTTATATAAAAAGCAGCAAAGCGCAAAATATGCATACTTACAAATGAGAGGAGAAAATTAATGAAAAATTTTAAAATGCTAGTGCTGTTGATCAGCATTCTTGGTGTTCTGGCAGCCTGCGCCGGCAGCGGAGATCTTTCTTCCGCAGCCTCGGATGGGACCTATGTTCCCGGAACATATTCAGCAGCATCAGACGGAATCGGCACCGTTACCGTGAATGTGACGGTTGATTCGGAACGTATAACCGACATAACACTTGATCTGTCGGGTGAAACCGAATCGCTTGGTCAGGCTGCACGTGATTCACTTGTCGATCAGATAATGACGGCACAGAGTGCAGAAATTGACGGTGTATCAGGAGCATCCGCAACTACCGATGCAGTTAAGGTTGCTCTTGTTAAAGCCCTGGAGCAGGCAAAAAGGGTGAAGACATCCAAAAAAATTGATGTGGCGGATGGAACCTATACTGCAGCTGCGCCCGGATTCAGCTGGACCGGAGAGGTTACCTGCGATGTCACCTTCAAGGATAACGTAATTACTGATATTGCGGTAACTGAAGAGCACGAAACCTATACCGGTGAATGGTTCTACACTGTTCTTGATAAATATATTCCGAGGATCCTTGAAACACAGTCGCTGTCTGTTGATTCTGTAACCGGCGCTACATTTTCCTCAAATGCTGTTAAAGCATGTGTTGCCGACGCTATTGAAATGGCAGGCGGAGTAAGCAGCGACTGGTATACAGATATTGAAAAGAGTTCAGCAGTGAAGGAAATCAAGGGATACGATGTAATCGTTGTCGGCCTTGGCGGTTCAGGAATCCTGTCCTACTGTTCTGCAGCCGCCGAAGGGGCGTCGGTATTCGGCATTGAAGCCGCCGGTAAACTCGGAGGCAATTCAGCCTGTACCTACGGACCGATGGTTCTTAATTCAGTATATCTGAAGGATCTGTATAACGGCGGAAAAGATTATATAAACGAGGATGATGTTTATAACACATGGATTGAATACGTTGACGGTGATGCAAGACCGGAAGTTATTAAAAAGGCAGTATATGAATCAGGGTCTGCTCTTGATTTCTTCGTAGACAAGTTTGATTTCGCGTTCGAAGGCGTCGGCGGCATGCTCGGCAGCTTTGTAAAACGCGAATGGAATAAATTCTGGTGTGTATATACTGCAGACAACAACAATACATCATGGAATGTACTAGGACCCAACAAGACCTACCAGTTTGACAGGGCAATGGGAATCGCCAAAGGGCTGAACGACAAAAATGATTTCATGGTAGAACTTACAGCCGACGAACTTATCACCGATGCAGACGGTAATGTCATCGGCGTCAGCTGCTCCTATTATGACGGAACCACTTATAATATTTACGGAGAGTCTGTGATTATTGCAACCGGCGGTTTCCTCGGAAGCGATGACATGATGGAGGAATATCTCGGCAGTACTGTAAACACCCTTGGTGTCACTGTTAATGACGGAGCCGGTATCCGGATGGCCCAGGCTGTCGGCGGGGCTGTTATGAATATGGATGTTCTTCCGATGATTCATATTTCACAGGTCAAGCATATGATCAAGAATGACGACCTTACCGCAGATCAGAAGGCGGTACTTACTGCATTGGCTTTGACAACCGATCAGCTCAGTGTTACTACCGAAGGTAAAATCTGGGGAGGCGAAGATCTCAGCGGTACAGAAGATGAAGGCCTGAATGTTGAGATATGCTTTGCCCCCGGATACCAGTATTATGTGCTGTATACCGAAGATGACATCGAAGCAATCGCAAGTGCCGGTCTGAGAGAAAGCTTTGCAAAGGCAACATCAATGTTCATGGGACAGGGCGGAACCTTCGAGGTTGGTGTTCCTGTGGCTGATATCTACGATATTCTTTCTGTCGGAGAAGAATACGGCAACGTTATAAAAGCCGACAGCATATCGGAGCTTGCGTATGCGATCGGCTGTGATGAAAAAGTCCTTGAAAAATCCCTCGGCGGTAAAGATACTGTATATTATGCAGTTATAACTGCAGGATACTCATACGGCACGGTCGGCGGGCTCGATATTAATGAGAACATGAATGTCCTCAGAGCGGACGGTACCGTTATAAAGAACCTGTTCGCCGTAGGGCAGGACTCCGAAGGCGTAACGAATGCTTCAGGAAAGGCATACACCCCCTGGGGCGGCCAGGCTCAGTCATGGACCTTTGTTTCAGGTAAAATTGCCGGAGAACAGGCAGCCAGGGTTGCTGCGAACACAAAATAATGAACTTGAAGAAATAGTTAAAAGCCCCTGCCCAACACGGCGGGGGCTCTTTTATTTGCTCTGCATGATTATTCCGGCTGCCAGAAACAGCCAGATCAGCAATGTCAGTATAATGGAGAATATATAATGAGGGGCTCTGTGCTGAGTTTTATTTTTATCATCTGAGAATACATCGCTTCCGCTGCTGTATAGCGCCATTATTTTCTGATCCAGTTTTGTGAACAGTCCTTCTTTCCCGAGCCTTTCCCCTTCGGTGATTCGTTCGAAGTAGTAAAACACAAGCGAAACAAGGTTGCCGAGACGTCCCGGAAAAGTAAGTCCCTGCCGGATTGAATAACGTGAAATGTATATAAGACCTATCAGCATGAATGATTTCTGCAGTCCTGAGGTCATGGCTCCTTCGGTGACCTGCAGCGGGCCGATTTCTGCCAATACCTGACCGAAGGGTGTCAGCAGGTTTGCGGCGGTAACACCGGCGAGCATAATCAGGTTTGGAAGAAGTCTTATCTTCTTGCCCGAGATTCGCGCAAGAATTACAAACAGGACAGCTTCAAGGGCAAGCAGAATGAGGTTCGGCTGAAATACAAACGCCGGGATAATTATAAGCCCGCATATGAATTTAAACTTCGGAAAGCGGGACCGGTTTACCGTTATGCTTATTTCGTCAGCGTGCAGGCTGCCTTCGGCGAATTGGGCATACCATGAAGATACTGCCGTGAACCTTATTGAAAAGAGACCCAGCAGTACCGCTGTAACAAGCCCCACTGCCAGGAAGGGAGGCGCAATAAGAACCGCGGCGCGGCCGAAAATTACTGTACGGGCGAAAAGCAGCTGCACAGCGTTCGATGCCATTGCACCTGCGATACTGATTCCGACATAGGAAACTTTGCGCCTGAAGGCATAAAATACTCCGAGCATGACTGCCGTGCTGGCAAATGTTCCTGCGGCTGAAAACAGGAAGATGTATGAAAAAAGGGTGCCGTTGATCAGCCCCTGGCCGAGAATTTTCAGCAGCGCCAGCAGGAATACACCGGAGGCCGGAAACACTCCGATTGATATCAGTATCGGTAGGTTTGCCAGGCCGAGCCTCATGAACGGCATGGGTTTGGGGATCAGGTATTCAATTACAGAGAGAAACATGCAGCAGAGAGAAACATGCAGAAAGCCGCAAGGACGGCTGTATCAGTAACTGAGTTCGTCGACTTTTTCATCCGCTGATTCTCCTTCTATTGAGATAAATACCCTGTTGGGCAGGCAGGCCGCCCACTGTCCCGGTTTGTAAACCTCTCCCATAAGAACGCAAAGCTTGTCTTCACAGGGAGATTCCGAGATTCTTGCCTGACCGTCCTTAATGATAATATGGGTATGGCCCAGCGGGCCGTCAATATCGAATTCAGCATCCCGGTTGAGGGGGTAAATAAACCTTCCGTCCTCACTGTCGATCACGAGCCTGACCGCGGATGAGTTTCCTGAATAAATAATGAATGACAGAGCTGCAATTACAAGAACAGAAACCGCGGCAACAATATAATCAAATGGTTTCAATTGACCCTTAAACATGTGTTGGATACTATATAATAAATTCAGAAAAAAGTAACCTTTTGAGTATATATTTATCGAAAAAAGGACGGTTCATAAGCGCTGTATTCAGGCGCTTTGTATACTGAACCGCAGATAACTGAATGACAGGAGCCTGGAATGACAGATTTTACCGACTACCTCAGGAAGCTTAAATCCGGAGAAAGGGTAGATAACCCTTTTTTGTATTTTATGGGAATGCACCTGGAAGAAATCAGGGAAGGCTATGCAAGGTTCAGCCTCGCAATACGACCCGAGTTTATACAGGGTGCGGGAATTATGCAGGGCGGGCTTTCAATAGCATTCTCGAGCGAGGTTGCTGCCCATGCCGCTATGACAGTACTGCTGCCTGGCGAAAGCGTTACCACGATCGAGCTGAAGAACAATTTTCTATCGATGGCAAAAGGAGGGAAGCTTGTCGCCGAATCAACCATATTCAAAAAGGGCCGCAGCCTGATAATTGTGGATACGATAGTACGTGATGATAATGGCAGCGACATATCCCGCAGCAGCGCGACATTGATGATAATCCGGGATAATGGATAGGCAGCGTTCAGTTTCGTTAGTACTGCTTGGAAATACTTAAAATAAGATGTAAGATTCGCGCATGAGTCTCATAGATTTACACATCCATACGGAATACAGCAGGGACGGTTCCCTTACCATCGATCATATTTTAAGCAAATGCAGCAGTATCGGTATAAGCACCATCGCCGTAACTGATCATAATGTTGTAGCGGCAAACGCGGATGCGGCATCTCTTCGGGGTAAATACGACGTTAACGTAATACCCGGCATAGAGATAGATACCGTTTTCAGCGGCAGGATTTTTCATCTACTTGGTTATTATATTGACTATACCGGCAGGGATTTCGCCGAGCTTTATGAGCGGGCGAACCGCGCGGAGCTGGAAGTTGTTCCGCGAATGATTGATAAACTGAAAAGATTGGGATTCGCAGTCGACCTCGACGAGGTGATGTCCGCTGCTGAAGACGGCCTGCCGTCCGAGTCGCTGGTTGCAGGCATGATTGTAGCCGACCCTGCGAATGCCGGGTTTGAGCTTAATCAGCCTTTTCTTCCGGGCGGAGCGCGGGCCGACATGCCGGATTTCAATTTTTATCTCGATTACCTTGCCCCCGGAAAACCCGCATTTGAATTAAGGGATTACATACCGCTTGCTGAAGCAGCCGCACTGATTAAAAGAAATGGGGGTGTTCCCGTGCTTGCCCACCCCGGTGCGAATCTTGTAAAGGATGATCCCGCATTTCAGGGGATTATTGACTGCGGTGTTGCCGGAATAGAATCCTTCAGCAGTTATCATGATGATAATTTGAATCATTATTATAAGACGCTTGCTGAGCAGACCGGAATTTTTTCGACCTGCGGTTCGGATTTTCACGGCCCGTTCAAACCCGGTATTCAGCTGGGCGGGCACAGGTGCGAAATCGACGGGGATGAGATTCTGAAAAGACTCGCTGCAGCAAGAAGCTGATTTTGGCAGAAGAGGCTGCCTCGCAGGAGGCCCGCTTTAGCCGTTTCAGGTCTTGACTGAACGTTCTGTTTTCCTGGGGATTGAAATGCTGCAGTAAAAACCCTGTCCGCGGTCTATTCTGCAGTCTGCATTCAGCTGAACCAGCAGTATTTTGATAATCTGGTACCCGAATCCATGTCTGCCTTCAAGGCCTGCATCTTCAGGCAGCCCGACCCCGCTGTCCTGGTACTCAAGTTTAATCGACGATTCATCCTGCCTCATGCTTATGACTATT
>QKCC01000206.1 GCA_003245835.1 Spirochaetales bacterium
CACTGCACAACTACCTTTCCAAGCAGGTTCGGCAGAATATGTTTGAAGATTATCTTCAGGATTCCCGAGCCGAGCGCCCTCGAAGCCTCAACATAACCTTCAGTCTTGATTGCAAGGGTTTCAGCGCGGACCAGCCTGGCAAACACAGGGCTGAAAATAATTCCGATAGCGAACATAACCTGAATCAATCCGTATCCGAGGAAGGATACCACAGTTATGGCAAGCAGTATTGTCGGAAACGAGAGAATGCTGTCCATAAGCAGCATCAGAATATTATCTGTCATGCTTCTGCCGAGCCCGGCCGCAAGCCCCACGATTGTTCCGATCAGGACAGCCACCCCGACAGAGACCAGGCCGACAATCAGCACCGGACGCGTACCGTAAATAATCCGGCTCAGTATATCTCGGCCGAAATTATCCGTACCAAGAAGGTGTTCGGAAGACGGACCCGAGAACCTTATGTCCGTATTCTGATCGGTCGGACTGTGCGGGGAAATAAGGGGCGCCGCAAACGCGGCAACCCCGATAAGAATAATAAAGATAACGGCTGTATTGAACAGCAGATTCCTCGATTTATTCATTTTATTTGACTACAGTCCATCTGAAATCGAAGGTATCGAGCGACGGTGTAATCACAAAGCCCTGAACATTGTTCCTGATACCTGTCTGGCGGTTTGATGAGCCGAGATACACAAACGGAACTTCCTTCGCCATTATATCAAGAGCCTTGTCGTACAGCGGTTTTCTCTTATCATAGCCGACGGTCATTGCAGCCTCTTTTAGCAGCGCAGCAGCTTCGGCATTCTGCCATTTCACATACTTGCCGGCGCCGTAGCCGTTGAGTGTTCCGTCCGGGTCAAGTTTACCGGTATGGCCGATTACAGTAAGATCGTATTTTCCGCCGGAATAAACATCACTGATCCAGGTTGACCAGTCCACGAGCTGGATTTTTACATTCAGCCCTACGTCCGAAAGCATTTCCTGGTACATTTCGCCTGCGGTCACATGAAGCGCGTAATTCTGCGGCAGAAACATTTCAAACTCGACATCAGAACCTACACCGGCTTCCTTCAGAAGGGCTTTGGCTTTTTCAGGGTTGTAAGTGTAGTATTCTTTATCAAAATAGTACGCGTTGCTCCTGTCCATGAATGTATTGATGATCTCTCCGCCTCCGTAGGCAATGTCCAAGATCTTCTGCTTGTCAATTGCGTAGTTCATTGCCTGTCTTACGCGGATGTCGGACAGATACGGATTTTCACAGTTCATAGCCATAACGAGGATCAGAGAAGTAAGTGACTCCTGAAGGTAAACATCCGGGTTTGCTTCAATCATCGGAATGCTGTCAGTGTCGACTATAAATACTATATCAACCTGGCCGGCAAGAAGACTCTGAACCTGAACCGAGGTTTCGGGAATAATATACATTTCAATCTTGTCGACAGAAGGCAGTCCCGGCATCCAGTATTCGTGGTTCTTCTCGAGAACAATCCTGTTGTCTCTGACCCATTCAACAAATTTATACGGGCCGGTTCCGACCGGGGCAGAATCAAAATTGTGCCCTGCATCAATCAGGCTTTTCGGAAGTATCGCGCACCAGCCTGATGCGAGAAAACCGAGCAGAGGTGCATTGACCTGTGAAAGATTCAAAACCACTGTGTATTCATCCGGTGTCTCAATCGAGGCAACAGCTTTCAGTCCCTTGGACTGAACGGAACCGCCGGCTTCATCCATGATTCTTTCTAAGGTAGCCTTAACGTCAGCAGAGGTGAGCATATCGCCGTTGTGAAACTTAACATTCTTTCTGAGTTTGAAGGTATATTTAAGGTAATCGTCGCTTACCGACCAGCTCTCGGCAAGGGCCGGTACAATTTTTCCGCTGTCCTTGTCGGGTTCAACAAGGGTATCATAAATACTCTTGTCGACCTGGAAGGTAAGGGTTCCGGCTGTCATCGGCGGATCGAGGCTGTCCGGGTTTCCGGGCAGAGCAAATTTCAGAACCGAGGGTTTTTTTGCAGCAGGAGCCGCTTTTTCTGTTTTGGTTCCGGAAGCCTCCTGGCTTCCTCCGGCGAAAATAAATGCAGGGACAAGAAGCAGCATTATTACAATCGCCGCAATGATCATTTTTTTCATTTTTTTCTCCTAGTTTAAAATAACTTTGTGTGAATACTTATTTTCCGGATAAGCATTCACCCTATATTTTAAAACAGGCAACGCTGTGCCCGTCATTGATTTCCAGAACCTGCTGTTCCGCCGCCGGGTTGCCCGAATGAAAGCAGTACCCGGCCGGAAGGCCTTCGCAGTAACCGTCTTCCTCTACATGAAAAACCTGTTCAGTGCCGTCATCAATTCTGCTCACACCCGGTATCGATGAAAAAAGCTTCATGGTATACGGATGCACCGGCCGCCGCATGATGTCATCGACGCTGCCACATTCTACAATCCGGCCTTTATACATAACCGCTATTCTGTCGCTTAAATACGAAACAAGATTCAGATCGTGCGAAATGAAAAGATATGTCAGAGACAGTCGCTGCTTCAGCTCGAGCAGCAGGTTGATAATCTGGGCCTGAATCGATACATCAAGGTTTGAAACAGGTTCATCAAGAATAAGAAAATCCGGTTCAACGGCAAGTGCCCTCGCTATGACTATTCTTTGTTTTTGCCCGCCCGAAAACTCATGCGGGTAGCGTTTTTTATGCTCCGGAGTTATTCCGACAAGATCAAGCAGCTCATCAACCCTAGTATCGATCTTCCGCTTTCGATCCGGTGCTCCGGCTGCATACCTGATATTCTGCAGTCCTTCCTTTATACTGTTTTCAATCGACATCTTCGGATTCAGCGACGAGTTGGGGTCCTGAAATACGATTTGTATTTTTTTCCGGAAGGCCCTGAGATCGGATGGCGACAAGCCGCTCAAATCTGTTCCGTCAATTATAATCTGCCCGGAGGTCGGGGGATCGAGGTAAAGCACAGAACGTGAAAGCGTCGTTTTTCCGCAGCCGGATTCACCGACAAGGCCGAAAATTGTGTTGCTCTCAATATTGAAACTGACCCTGTCTACGGCAGTAAACGATTGAGAACCCTTTCCGGCAAGACCGCCGCCCCTGAATGTCTTTTCCAGTTCTTTAATTTCAACAAAGCTGCTCATACACCCCACTCCTTATCGAGACAGAAACAGGCTGCTTTTCGTTCACTGCCGACATCAGTCATTTCAGGCTGCGTCTGCTTACACTTCTCTTCGGCAAGCGGGCACCTCGGGTGAAACGCGCACCCCGGCGGCAGGTGCTGCGCATCCGGAACCCTGCCGCTTATGACTGTAAGCCTCGTACCGCGCTTGGCTGCGTCCGGAACAGAGGCAAGAAGCATTCTCGTATACGGATGTCTGGGATCTTTAAAGACTGCGTCACGGCTGCCCGTCTCTACAATCCTGCCGGCATAAATCACCGAAACCCTGTCTGCAATGTCGTGAACGACGGCAAGATCATGCGAGATAAAAAGAATTCCCATATCGAGCTTATGCCTGAGCTGCATTATCAGTTTAAGAATCTGAAGCTGCAGCGTTACATCCAGGGCGGTGGTAGGTTCGTCCGCGATCAGCACGGATGGGTCACAGCAGATAGCAATTGCAATCATCACCCGCTGCTTCATTCCGCCCGAAAGTTCATGCGGAAAACTTTTAAGGACTCGCCTGCTGCTGCCGAGTCCGACAGTTTCGAGGATTTCGAAGGCCCGATTCTCGGCTTCTGCCGCAGACATATCCAGGTGAAGTCTGAGCATCTCCATAATCTGTTCACCGACTCTGAGTGCAGGGTTCAGATACTTGCCCGGCTCCTGAAAAACCATGGCAATCTCACGGCCCCGGGTCCTGCGCCTCCGATCTTCCGGGTACTTAAGAATATCCTCGCCCTTATAAATAATGCTTCCCGCTTCAATTACCGCAGGGGGCACAGGCAGAAGACCCATCACACAGGTTGATGTAACGGTCTTTCCGGACCCTGATTCACCGACAAGAGCGTGAAGCTCGCCGCGTCTGAGGTCAAGGTCTATTCCCCGGACGGCCCTCGCGCGGTTTTCTCCTGCGCCGAAACTGACATGCAGATTTTCTATTTTAAGTATTGTTTCCATTGATTCTGTTCCCATTGTGCCGCTGCTCATTATGATATCCTGATCTTCGGGTTGATTACGCTGTAGAGAACATCAACAAGAAAATTTACAAGCGAAAATACGACCGCAATGAAAACAACGCTGCCCTGTATCATCGTAAAATCACGCTGGTAAATACCGTACAGGAACAGCCGTCCGAGGCCGGGCAGCGAAAAAACCTGTTCAATGATAATCGCTCCGCCTAGCATATAACCGAACTGAATGCCGGTGATTGTTACTACCGGGATCAGCGCGTTACGCAGCGCGTGCTTGTATTTAACCATTGTCTCAGTCAAACCCTTTGCGCGGGCGGTTATAACGTATTCCTTGCTCATTTCTTCTACCATCGAAGCCCTGGTGAGTCTAAGGATTACCGCCGCCCTTGCGAAACCGAGCGACAGAGCAGGAAGTACAAGATGCTTGAAGCTGCCCACACCGAACAGCGGAAATATCGGAAACTTTACCGCGAAGATAAGCAGCAGCAGAATTGCGAGCCAGAAACTCGGTACCGCCATGCCGATCTGCGAGAACACCATTCCCATATAATCCCAGAACGACCAGCGCTTCACCGCCGACAGTACTCCGAGCGGAATGGCTATCAGAATCCCTAAAATTATACCCAATACTGCAAGTGTAAGCGTCAGCGGAAATCTCTCGAATATAAGATCACGGACGGGTTCTCCAGAAATAAGAGAATCTCCGAAATCAAAGTGCACTATATTCTTTATCCACTCCGCATACTGGACGCCTAAAGATCTGTCAGTGCCGAGCTTGGCCCTTACAGATTCTATTTCCTGCTGCGAGGCGTCGACACCGGCAATTACAAGGGCCGGGTCTCCGGGTATTACCCTGATCACAAAAAAGATGATAGTTGAGATAATCAAGACGGTGGCTATCAGCCTGATAAAACGTTTAATAATAAAAGTCAAAAAACCCATATAAATTTCCTGCTTCACAATATGTTTGAAAGATATAAAAATTATATGAATCCGGTTTTATTTATGTTAAATCATAAACCCGACCGGGTAAAGCAAGTGAAATTTGACCCTGAAACTCTTCCGACGCCTCCTGCAGCAGTTCCTCCCGTACGCCGAAATGCGGGAAGTGGCAGAGTGCAAGCTGTCCGGCTCCGGCAGCTTCGGCTATCCGGCCTGTTTCTCCGGCAGTAAGGTGCCCTTCCACCCTTCCCTTGAAACGGTTGAAAAGGCTGCATTCGCACAGCAGCAAATCGCATCCTGAGGCAAAACCGGGAAGCTCATCATTCCAGCCGGTATCACCGGTATAAACGATCGAACGTCCGCCGCCCTCAATCCGTACGGAACAGCCGCCGTCCGGATGCGGGTTCAGAAGAAACCTGAATGACAACGGTCCTATCATCATCTCTGAACCGGGATCAATCGCGGTAGCTTCAGTATAACTATGGTAATTCAAGCTGTCAAAAAAAGTTTTACCCGGTAAGCCAAAAAATTTCAAAACTGAAGTTCTTATCCCCAGATCAGTCTGTACCTTAACAGCATGCTGAAGAACTCCTGTGTCGGCAACATGATCCGGGTGGTAATGTGAAAAGAATACGGCGCTCAGTTCGTTGATGTCTATATACTCGCGGAGTTTCATCAGTACGCCGGAACCTAAATCCAGCATCATAGTCCAGCCGTCGTGCTGCAGCAGATAACCCGAAGACGGATGATCTGCCGACGGATAGGCCCCCATGGAACCGATTACCGTCAGTTTCAACTCATCCACTCCAGGTAGGATTTTACGCCCCTGATGTCGGGAATGATTCCGCAGCCCTTCAGCTCCTCGACTCCGAAGTTGCCGAAACGGTTAATGATGATGCAGTCCATACCGACGGAACGGCTGCCGACGGCATCATCATAATAGTTGTCGCCCACATAAAAGCCGGCTTCCGGGGACGACCCGGACTGTTCAAACGCTATTCTGAAAATATCAGGATCCGGCTTGGACACGCCGACCTCGGAACTTATGATTATTGTATCAAAATATTCCGAGAGTCCGAACTGTTCAAGCAGAGGCTTGGCGGTCTCATCCCAGTTTGAGATTACCCCGAGCCGGTAGCCTGCGGCTTTCAGCTCGGCCAGAACCGGTCTGCAGAATGCGTACGCCTCCCACTGTCTCGGCTGCTCGTTCCGGATTTTCATCCAGCGCTTGATGATAAGATTGATATCGACCTGAATCCCGATTTCATAATTCATCCGCCCGATAAACCAGGGCATGTATACCCCGGCATCTGCGGCCCCGAATAGACCGGGAAATTCTCTCATAAAAAGTTTGTCGGTCAAATGAAAACCGCGTTCCACCTTCTCGAGCGAAACTTTGAACCCCATCTCGTCCAGGGCCTGCCTGTAGGCATTCTCCCTGTTGAGATAGAACAGTGTATAACCAATGTCAAACCAGACAAACTCTTTCACTTTTTCTCCTGTTCATACCTGCCGGGGACGGCGGGCAGTTTAAGCGGCGTTTCGCCGCGTAATTATTCCTTGTTTTCGAGGGCTCCCCTGATGAATCCCGCAAAAAGCGGATGCGGATCCGTCGGCTTCGAAGTAAACTCGGGGTGAAACTGAACACCGGTACTCCAGCAGTGATCGGGCCACTGTACGGCTTCGACCAGCTTATTGCCCGGTGTCGTTCCGCCTATAATCAGTCCCGATTCCTCGAGTATCTCGCGGTATTTTACCGATACTTCATAGCGGTGCCTGTGACGTTCGTGAATCAGCGGCTCACCGTAGCATTCCCTGATCAGACTGCCTTCTTTCAGATGCGATTCGGAAAGGCCGAGCCTCATCGTTCCGCCGTAATCCTTAACGTCAAGCTGCTCTTCAAGCAGGCTTATAACCGGAGCATCGCATTCCGGGTCGAATTCTGTACTATTCGCATCCTTCATTCCGGCAACATGCCTTGCAAATTCAATAGTCATTATCTGCATTCCGAGACAGATTCCGAGCGTCGGAAGGTTGTTTTCCCTGGCCCATCTGGCAGCCGAGATCATCCCCTCGATTCCGCGCTTGCCGAAACCGCCGGGTATCAGCATTCCGTCAAGTTCAGAAAGCACTGTCCCGATATCCTCGGCCTTCTCCAGGTCCTCGGAATCGATTCTGACGATCTCAACCTTGACATGGTTGGCGATTCCGCCGTGAATAAGGGCTTCATTGATCGATTTATAGGAATCGTTCAGGTTAATATACTTACCGACCATACCGATCTTCACGGTATCCTTCGGATTCCTGTAGATGTCGACAACTTCCTCCCAGCGCGATTTATCCACTTCGCTGTAATCGAGTCCGAGTCTTTTAAGAACGATTTCATCGAAACCCTGGCTGCCGTATACAAGCGGTATCTCATATATCGGACCGTTTATATCGTAAGCTGAAATTACCGCATTTCTGTCGACATTGGTAAAAAGCGCAATCTTGCGTTTCATCTCTTCATCAAGAGGCTTCGCCGAGCGGCATAAAAGCACATCGGGCTGAATACCTATCTCTCTGAGTTCTTTTGCAGAATGCTGGGTGGGCTTGGTCTTGAATTCCTCCCCGGCTACCATCGGCACAAGGGTCAGGTGAACATATACAACATTTTCCCTTCCGACATCATGATAAAACTGTCTTGCAGCCTCAAGATAGGGAACGGATTCAATGTCTCCGACGGTTCCGCCGATTTCAATTATCGTTATTTCTGCATCATTATCATGTCCGGCTACTGAAATGCGCCGCTTGATCTCATCGGTGATATGCGGAATAACCTGTACAGTCCTTCCGAGATACTGGCCTTCACGTTCTTTTCTGATGACTTCCTGGTAGATCTGCCCGGTTGTAATAGACTGCTTCTGACTTACGGGAGATGATGTGAATCTGAAATAATTTCCGAGATCGAGATCGGTTTCGGCCCCGTCATCGGTAACATAAACCTCGCCGTGCTGATATGGGCTCATCGTCCCGGCGTCAACGTTTAGATAGGGATCTATCTTAACCATACATACACGAAGACCATGGCATTCGAGCAATGTTCCTATTGAAGCCGCGGCAAGCCCCTTACCTAGGCTGGAACACACTCCGCCTGTGACAAATACATACTTCTTCATGTGAATTTATTATCCAAATACTGAGGCTTCTTGTCAAACATATTCAGCACGAATCTGCAATAATATCGCATAGTTAAGGCTAAAAACTATTCAAAGGTTTTGTAGTTTTAAAAAGGATGATAAACCGTTGTTTTTAACAGAAACCTAACAATATTCTAACATTAGGGACATCGCATTTTAATATTGTTGGGGCTATCCAGATAAGGAGTAAAACTTGACAGATACTGTAAATAAACAGAGGGAAATAGAAAAAACCATCAGAAACAGAAGCCGAAAGGAAAAATCGGTTGAGGTCGTACTGCTTGTATGCGCCATGGTTTCTGTTGTAAGCGTTCTTTTTATCTCCTTTTTTATTTTTCAGAGAGGACTTCCGCTGTTCAAAACCGTCGGAGTCGGCGAATTCCTGTTCGGAACGGACTGGGCCCCGACCCGTGAAGGAAACCCGCAATTCGGAATCCTGCCTTTTATTCTCGGTTCAATCTATGTGACCCTCGGCGCACTCCTGCTTGCTGTCCCGATAGGGATAATGACCGCCGTATTTATGGCGGAAATAGCAGATAAAAGGATTGTAGAGGTGATGCGGAGCGTCGTTCAGCTGCTTGCCGGCATCCCTTCGGTAATCTACGGTTTCTTCGGCGTAATAGTCATTTCGAAATTCATACGCGAGACCTTCGGCGGAACGGGTTACAGCATGCTCTCCGGAGCAATTATCCTTGCGATCATGGTGCTTCCGACAATAATAAACATCACCGAAGTTACAATAGCTTCCCTTCCCAAAAGCATCAAGGAAGGTTCACTGGCACTCGGCGGTACAAGATGGCAGACAATAATCCGGGTTCAGCTTCCGGCGGCCAAGTCCGGAATAATCGCCGGTGTGGTTCTTGGAATGGGCCGGGCGCTCGGAGAAACAATGGCAGTTCTTATGGTTGCCGGAAACGCACCGATAATGCCGCAGGGACCGCTTTCGAAGGTAAGAACGTTAACAATGAATATTGTTACGGATATGGGCTACGCCTCGGGCGATCACATGACATCGCTGTTCACGACAAGCATAGTCCTTTTCCTGTTTATTCTGATACTGAACCTGTCGGTGAACATCATTAAAGGGAAAACGGAGGACATGGCATGAGCAGACTTATTAACTCACATCTGCCCGTAACCGAAGCATCGATAGACGAACTGATCAAAACCGAGCAGAAAAAAGCCAATGTGCATTTCAAAAAAATGAACAGGGCGAACAATCTTGCTACTGTAATCCTGTGGACTGCCGCAGGCCTGACTCTTGCAATACTGATTTACATACTCGGCTTTATCATCTATAAGGGATTCAGATCGGATAATGTCATAGAATCCGGTATCATAAACACAGCTGCGGCTGAAACCCCCACGGACTGGTACGACGGAGACTCAATCCTGATCGTTAATAAAAAAATAAGGCTGAAGGAAATAACCATAACCGATCTCAATTCCCTGCTCGAGGGAAAGCCCTCAAACTGGGGAAACATCAACGAACAGGACCTGAAAGTATATCCTTTTGTGCTTCATTCCGTAAAAGGTGAAACCGGCAAAAATACGACACTGAAGAATACCGCTGCTGAAATAGCCTCTGCTGTTGAAAAGCAGGAAGGTGCAATGGGCCTGATTCCTGCAAACCAGGCCGGACAGATAAAGGATTATAATGTCAAAATTATACCGGTTCAGCCGCTTTCAATAGCAGTTAACCCTTCGGTCCTCGAAATCCGGGACAATCGCAAGCTCAGGTATATCGACAGGGATATGATGAAAAATATCCTCGCCGGAAATGTCAGCAACTGGCAGCAGGTTAATGGAATTAATCTTCCTCTGCGCCTGGTAATTCCGCCTGCCGGCAGTTATGAATACAAGGCTTTTCTTAAACTGTCGGGGCTGACGGCTGAGACCCTGCCGAAAACAGGAATAAAATCCGGAAACTCATCCGATTACATTGAAAAGATCCGGGATTACCCGGGCAGCGTGGGTCTGATGCTCAGTACTGTAGCGGCAACGCACGATATGACTATGCTTAATTACCAGTTCAGAAAAACAGGAAGAAACCTTCAGCTGTGGTTCCTGTTTGAGGAACCGAGAAGAGCCGGCCGGGTAGGCGGTATCTCATCGATAGTCATCAATACTGTATACATGGTGCTGCTGACAGTGCTCTTCTCGACACCGCTCGGAATCGGCGCGGCAATATACCTGACTGAATACGCCAGCCAGGGCAGAATGGTAAAAATACTCAGACTCGGGACAGAAACCCTCGCCGGTATTCCGTCAATCATATTCGGACTCTTCGGATTCATAGTTTTCGTCGGCTACATGCACCTCGGCATCGGGCTGCTTTCGGGAACCCTTACCCTGACGCTGATGATTCTTCCGACAATAGTCAGGACCTCCGAAGAAGCAATCAAGGCGGTGCCGCGTTCATTCAGGGCCGGAAGCCTTGCGCTCGGTGCCGGAAAATGGCAGACAATATACAAAGTAGTAATACCGGCGGCAGCCCCCGGAATACTTACCGGGGTAATCCTCGCAATCGGGCGTGCAGTCGGAGAAACCGCGGCGCTGCTCTTTACGATGGGTTTCGATTACAACAGGGTAAAGAATCTTTCGACTTCCGCAAGGGTTCTCTCGACTCACCTGTACCAGCTGGTCAAGGAAGGCATTTCATTCGACCGGGCATTTGCTACAGCCACAATTCTTATTGTAATCGTACTTTTTGTGAACGTAGTCTCAACAAAACTGGTTGTCAGGAAATACTAACACGGAGAAATCTATGAAGAATAACAAGCTTTCAATAAAAGAACTTGATTTTTATTACGGAGATTTCAAAGCCCTCCACAATGTTTCGATGGA
>QKCC01000168.1 GCA_003245835.1 Spirochaetales bacterium
ACCATTCCCCTCGAAGAAGCCGTATCGGAACTATCCGGGGTTGAGGAACTCAAATCAATAAGTGAATTTTCGCTTTCGAGAATAGACCTCCGCCTTGCCGCCTCAACCGATATGGAACAGTTTATGATCGAACTCCGGGAGAGAACAGATCTCGGCTATGCAGCAATTTCACAGATCCATCCTGCTGTTCAGAAACCGCAGATACTAAAATCAGGGAGTTCGCAGCAGGAAGTCTTCATAGCCGTATTTTCCGCAGCCGGATTAAGCACCGAAGAACTTCGTTCTGCTGCGGAAAATGAAATAAAGCCGGCGTATTCAAAAATCCGGGAACTGGGAGAGATAGAAATCGCAGGCGGATCGCTCCCCGAAATTCACGTAACTGTAGATCCGGAGAAAGCTGCAGCCATGGGTTACAGTATCGGGGCTGCAGCATCAATGATCAGCGGTTCGAACCTGTACAGCACTGCGGGAACCCTGGACAGCGGCAGGTACAGGTACCCCCTGTTTTTCGAAGGAAGATTTAAATCCCCGGCTGATCTGCAGAGACTTCCAATAGGATCGGGCTTACGGCTCGGTGATATCGCAGGTGTCGATTATTCATTTCGTGAACCCGAGAATATCAGCAGGTATAACAGCCGGGAGTGCATAGGTCTCCACATAAAAAGCTCTTCAAACAGTCTTATCAGCATCTCGCACCGTCTCAGGAAAGAAACAGCTGAATGGAAAAATAAGGGGTATAAGGCTGAAATTGTTTACGATAGGGGAAAGGAATTGGAAGAGTCGTTCATGAAAATAGCCGGAGCACTTGGAACAGGATTACTGATTACTACTGTGATGCTTCTGCTGCTCGGAGTAAGAAGATACAGAGTCCTGATATTATTTCTCATTCAGCCGGTGATCCTCCTTTTTACACTCGGAATTCTCGCATCGGCCGGTTTTTCTCCTGATCGGTGGCTGCTGGCGGGTCTTACCGTCGGAATCGGAATGATCCTCGATTCCGCCCTTCTTACAACTGAAAACATCGATCGGACACCGGGACAGCTGCAGAAGATAACAAAGCCGCTGATCTCATCGCTTATCAGCACCCTTGCGGCCATTTTCCCCGTGATTTCGGTTACGGATGAAATTCCCGGGCTGCTCAATCTAATAACGGCCTTTGCGGTGCTGCTGTCTGTCTCGCTTGCGGTATCGCTGCTGTTCATTCCCCCGTTTTATACATCTCCGGCATCCGGACCGCCGGGCAGGCCAGTACTGTTTCTCAACCGGTTCCGCCGCATGGTACTCTCATTTTCAGGAGGATTAATTTCACCCGGCTGCAGTAAATACAGGCACGTAATTATAATCGCGGCAACGCTGATACTTCCGCTCGCAGGAATTATCTGCATCAGGTCAATTCCGATACAGCTGAGTACTCCCGTTGATTCCGGTGTTATTTTTGCAAGAGTGGAACTTGAATCAGGAGAAAGCCTTGAATCCTCGGATTCCAAAATCATCGACCTGTGCAGGATTCTTGAGGATTCAGAATTTACAGAATCAGTTCAGTCGACCTCGAGAAGAAGCGGGGGGACCCTTGCGGTCCGTTTCGATGAAAAAAAAGTCAGCAGGGATGAGGCGGTCTCCAGACTCAAGTCACTCGGAAACACAGTTTCCGGCGGCTTCATATATATTCCGGAAGGCGATCGTAGCGACCTTATGAAACTGGAGATCTCAGTAACCGGCCCCGAAACAGAGGAATTGAAGAGAATCTCGAGAGAAGCCTTGAAAGCCGTACTTGCCGACGACAGGGCACTTGAAGGAGTCCTTCATTTCAAAACAGATCCCCCGGCGGTCCATTACATTCCGGACAGCAAGGCTCTCACAGCTGCGGGTTTGTCCGTAATGGATACTGCTTCATTTCTTAGGTGGAATCTGCAGGGACCGGTTGCCGACAAGTGGTATTTTTCAGGAAAGGAACGGGATCTGAGAGTAATGGCTGCCGGTAACAGGGCCTTATCAGTATCCGGCCTCGGTACGCTCAAAATTCCCGGGGCAGCTTCAGGGACGTTCTCGAGACTTGATCAGCTTGGTAAATTTATAAAAACAACCGACAGCTCACGTATCAGCCGTCTTAACAGACAGCACAGTGAGAGCTTCTCTGTAGCTTTTCGGAAGACAGATCCGGTAAAACTGAATACGACATTATGGAAAACCCTGAACAATGTTCAGATTCCTCCCGGCTACAGCTTTATTCCTTCATCGAGACTGATTGAAAGACAGAAGCTGTTTGAACAAATGCGGAACAGGTTTATCCTGGCTGTTATTCTAATCTTTCTGGTGCTGAGCATTGAACGGAATTCTCTGAAGCATGCTGCACTCATTCTGCTGCAGCTGCCTTTCATCCTTTCAGCACCGCTGATTATTGTCAGAGCTGCCGGGCTCGAACTTGGAACAGGAACAGTCTTCGGATTAATTCTTGTTTCGGGGATGGGAATCAACAACGGCATTCTGATCATGGACAACCTTGAGCTCGGTATTATTCAGTCGGTAAAACAGCGGTTTAACGGACTTTTTTTAACAACAGCAACAAGTGTCGCAGGGCTTATTCCGATGCTTTTCACGGGTGATTCATTTTTCATTAATCTTTCAATTGTTCTTATCAGCGGATTATCAGCATCGCTTCTTGTAAGCATCATGCTGTTTCCTCTGTTTCTGATCAAAACAAATGTGAAGATTCCCGTTTCTTTAACCGGACCTGAATTTTAAAATTAATTTATTTCGCACAATAGTGGAGTCGTGTTATCATTAGCATTGAAATCGGACATATGTGCATTTAAGTATAATTCGAGGTGGATCTATGCTGGGAGTTCAAAATAATCTCTTTTGGGTTGTGCCCTCATCTGCAGTTATCGCGCTGATCTTTGCATTAATCTTTTTCAAACAGATGATGAAGAATTCGGAAGGAACCGAAAGGATGGCGGAAATTGCCGCCCATGTACGAAAGGGGGCTATGGCCTACCTTAAACAGCAGTACAAGGTTGTAATTATTGTTTTCATTATTCTGACTATACTTTTTGCCGTGATGGCTTACGGATTCGATGTCCAGAACAGATGGGTACCCTTCGCATTTTTGACTGGAGGATTCTTTTCAGGGCTTGCCGGATTTTTCGGTATGAAAACGGCGACCTATGCATCGTCAAGAACCGCAAATGCGGCAAGAAATTCACTGAACAGCGGACTGCGCGTTGCCTTTCGTTCAGGCGCCGTAATGGGCCTGGTGGTTGTAGGCCTTGCACTTTTCGATATTTCTTTGTGGTATGTAGTCCTGAACCTTCTGATAAAGAACGGTGATCCTGCACGCAAGATGGAAATTATTACAACTACAATGCTGACTTTCGGTATGGGGGCCTCCACTCAGGCGCTTTTTGCCCGTGTCGGCGGAGGAATCTATACAAAGGCTGCCGACGTAGGTGCTGACCTCGTCGGAAAGGTAGAAGCCGGAATTCCCGAAGATGATCCGCGCAACCCCGCAACCATTGCAGACAATGTAGGGGACAATGTCGGAGACGTCGCGGGAATGGGCGCCGATCTTTACGAATCATACGCCGGATCAATCCTAGCTACTGCTGCGCTTGGAACAGCCGCGTTCATGAATAATCCCAAAATGCAGGCGTCAGCTGTTTTCCTGCCGATGATTATCGGAGCCGTCGGAACCCTGTTGTCAATCGCGGGTATCTTCGCGGTAAGAACCAGGGAGGATATTTCGCAGAAAAAGCTCCTTGGAGCACTCAGCCGCGGTACAAACCTGAGTTCGGTGCTCATTATGGTTCTTGCCTTTATTGTGCTGCGGGTACTGAAAATAGAAAATTACGCAGGAATCTGGCTCTCAATAATCGTAGGACTCGTTACAGGCTGGGCCATCGGCAAGGAAACAGAGTACTTCACATCCGCAGCGTACAAACCCACACAGGGAATAGCCTCGAAGGCTGAAACCGGTGCGGCTACAGTAATCATTAGCGGAATAGGTACCGGCATGCTTTCAACAACCTTCCCCGTACTTACAATCGTTATCGGAACCACACTTGCATACCTCGCCGCGGCAGGGTGGCATTTTTCGAATATGTCGATGGGGCTCTACGGAATCGGAATAGCTGCGGTCGGCATGCTGTCGACCCTGGGTATAACGCTTGCCACAGACGCATACGGACCTATTGCCGACAACGCCGGCGGCAACGCCGAGATGTCGAACCTCGGAGAGGAAGTGCGTAAGCGGACGGATGCGCTTGACTCGCTTGGAAACACAACAGCAGCAACCGGAAAGGGCTTTGCAATAGGGTCAGCGGCCCTGACTGCCCTTGCCCTGCTTGCTTCATACGTTGAAGAACTAAGAATAGGACTCCTCCGGCTTGGACAGACTACCATCGAAGCGGGGAATCAGTTAGTTCAGACGACAGCAGCCTCACTTACTGATTTTATGGTGCATTACGATGTTACGCTCATGAACCCTAAGGTTTTAATGGGGATGTTTATCGGAGCGATGATGGCATTCATGTTCTGCGGTCTGACAATGACCGCGGTAGGACGTGCGGCAGGCAACATGGTGGACGAGGTCCGCCGACAGTTCCGTGAAATCAAGGGAATTCTTGAAGGAGAGGCTGTACCTGATTATGCACGCTGCGTCGAAATATCAACCAGAGGAGCCCAGCATGAGATGCTGCTGCCGTCGCTTCTTGCAATAATCGCACCGATCACCATAGGGCTGATCTTCGGGGTCCCCGGCGTCATGGGCCTTCTAACAGGCGTACTTTCTTCCGGTTTCATTCTCGCAGTGTTCATGGCCAATTCCGGCGGAGCTTGGGACAACGCCAAGAAATACATTGAATCAGGCGTTCTCGGGGGCAAAGGATCGGAAGCCCACAAGGCCGCCGTGGTCGGAGACACCGTAGGCGACCCGTTCAAGGACACGTCAGGCCCCAGCCTGAATATTCTTATCAAGCTGATGGCCATGGTCTCAATTGTTATGGCGGGACTTACCGTAAGCTGGACACTGCTGTAAAGCGGAGACGGCTTACTGCAGTATTATATCTATAAACCGGGCCGCACTGAGGTTCTTGAAATAGTAACCGATATCAAGGTTTTTCAGCGCGGCGGCCAGAGATGCTTCATTGATTTCGGCTCCGACAACCGCCGCGTCAACAGCGGTCGATTCTTCAGCGCCGAAATAGTCGCCCCGGGTTGTAAAATCCTTAATTACACCCTTCTCGACCTCCATGAACACCTGTATCTTTCCGCAGCCCTCTACCCGACGTTCCTTCCGGATTGAGTACGCGGGCGATCGGCCGTAGTTCCAGTCCCAGCTTTCATAACGCTGCTGAATTTTCTTAATCTCTGCAATGTCTTCAGACGTCAGATCGTATTCCTGCATTTCATTTTCTTCAAACATAAACTGCCTCAGTACATTCCTGAACTCGAGGGTCGTCATATCTTTACGGTCAAGGTGGTCTTTGATATTGGTAACACGGCTTCGAATCGACTTTATGCCCTTGGATTCCACCTTGTCGGCCGAAACCTTCAGTGCGTCGGTGAGTGTTTCCAGGTTGGAATCGAACATCAGGGTCCCGTGGTGCATTACGCGGCTGGCGCGCATATACTGAGCGTTGCCGGAGAACTTCTTTCCGTCGATTGTAATATCGTTCCGCCCGCTTATCTCCGCCTTTACGTCCATTGATGCCAGCGCATCAACGACTGGAACGCAAAACGATGCAAGATCAAGCTGTCCGGCTTCATCACCGTCGGTCACGAACGTAAAGTTCAGGTTTCCCAGATCATGGTAAACCGCTCCGCCGCCGGACAGCCGCCTTGCGACATTGATCTTTCTTTCACGCACATAGGGCAGGTTGATTTCTTCAATGGTATTCTGATGCTTACCGATTATTATCGAGTTGTCATTCTGCCACAGCATGAAATATTCCCTGTCTTTCGGCAGGTTATTAAAAACATATTCTTCCATAGCCAGATTAAAATATGGACTGGTGCTGTCGCTCTCTAAATAATACATTCCCATTACCAGGCGCCTCCTGTATTTGGTCCCTTTAGTGAATATAGTAAGAAAATGTTCAGGAGTAAACTGCGGGATGATCTCTCAGTGAAAAGCAGCAAGATTCCTGTTACTCTTCATCGAGCAGCCTTTTTTCTCCTTCCAGCCCGCGGATATGCGAAATTTCCTGGCTTACTTCAAGTACACCCTTATATAAATCGCCCTCAAAAAGCGGAAAATACCTTATGTGTATGAACTTACCGCCCATCTGAATCCAGAATTCCGCGACATCTCTTTTACCCGTTTTAAAATCATCAACAATTTTCTGAACTATATGGACACTCTTGGGCGGGTGGCAGTTCTGGACAGACCTGCCGATGATACCCGGGGAACGCGGAAACAGCCGTTCCTTCCCCTGACTGAAATATCTGACCTTGTCATTCTCGTCAACATAGGTAATATCCACAGGCAGGTTAGTGAGCATCAGGTTGATCTGCTCTGCAGTAAGCCTTCCTGTGCTCAGGTTTACGGCATCATCGGTCTTTGATGTAGAGCCTGCTCTAACGCCTTCCTCGCTGCCGGCGCTGTGAACTGACAACTCGGGCGCCCAGAGGTTTCCCGGCTTGATCCACGCGTAGCCAATCTCAGCCTCGCCTTTCCTGATCTCGGACCAGGCAGATTCCGGAAGCTTCCTAAGCGCTGTAGGATACAGGATCTTCTCTTCCATGAAGACCATCCTTTTCAGTTTAGGAATTAATTCCCTGCCGGTACTTATACATTCAGCAGCGTTGCTCTCCTGTGAGGCTCTTCTGAGGTTCCTGAGAATGTCCCTTATTTCATCATGCTTGCCCCACATCACATTTGACGGACCGGAAAAACCTGTATTTTCAAGAAACGGAAATAACTGGTTTTCCTTTCTGGTATAGTGAATCTCGATCTTCGAAATACTCTCCAGCGCTGTGTCAAAGATGCTGAAATCATTTGATCTCCGCAATTTCTTCAGCGCCGAGCTGAAGCTATGAATCTGTGATTTCAGGGCCTTGTTTTCCGCCTTATAGTTCGCGACAGGATGACCGCTTATTTTCTCATTACCGCTTCCGGTGCGTTTTGAAGCATTCTTCAAAGCCTCATGGAATGTATCGACATGCAGCTCACATAATTTCTGCACTTCCTCAACCGGAACACCCTCGGCAATCAAGGCCTGCTCAGCTTCAGCAACCTCTTCAGGGCTCAGGGTATCCAAAAGCTTTTTAAAATCCTTCCTGATCTCTTTCTGTACCGCGGCGTAATCATCCGCTTCGTTTAAGACATTGATTATTCTGCCCAGTTCTTCTTTTCTTGCTTTATTGTTGTTAAGGTTTTCAGACATTCTGCCGTCCTCCTGTCCTGTTTATTTTTTTCAGGCAATCGCCCAATATAAATACTTCTGGAAGCACCTGCTTCCGAATTACGGTTACATTTAAAAGGTAAATTATAAATCCACCGGAGAATGTATCATTTGTTACATAAAATGAATAAATCATCAGAATTAAGCTGAAAATTCCATATGAAGCTGAGCAGATATGTCCTATACTTGAATTAATATCTTTCTTGTAGAGAGGTCCTGCATTATGAAAAAAACCGTCAATAATTTACGCGAATTAGGTTTCCATTGGGTAACACGCGATCCCTTCCTGTTCTGTGCCCACCACTATGATCATTACCCCCGCGGAAACGACAAACAGGGACCGGACGCTTCACTCGCAGGCAGAAATATCGGGCAGGATTTTACAATAAAAGACGGTTGGCGGATGTACCACGGAGAGCAGGTTCCGGGCTTTCCCGAACACCCGCACCGGGGTTTTGAGACGGTAACTATTGTGCTTGAAGGTTTTGTGGATCATTCCGATTCGCACGGAGCGGCGGGCCGTTACGGCGACGGCGACGTCCAGTGGATGACTGCGGGAAGCGGCATGCAGCATTCGGAAATGTTCCCCTGTGTTCATAAGGACAGACCCAATACGCTTCACCTGTTCCAGGTATGGCTTAACCTTCCGGCAAGGAACAAATTCGTCGATCCGCATTACACTATGCTCTGGGCCGAGGATATACCGGTAAGGCTCGAAAAAGATGATCAGGGCCGTGAAATATCCATAAGAATTATTGCAGGTGATCTTCACGGTGATTCAGCCCTGAAGCCGGCCCCGAATTCATGGGCCGCCGATCCGGCCAGCCATGTGGCTATATGGATTATAACCCTCGCACCCGGCGCAGTATGGAAGCTGCCAGAAGCACCGGCAGATGCGGAGCGAACACTCTACTGTTATGAAGGCTCCAGCCTGACAGCCGACGGGACAGAAATACCTGTTAACCGATCATTCGAGGCGGCAGCAGACAAATCAATTCTTTTGAAAAACGGAAATAAAGAATGCCGTATCCTGCTGCTTCAGGGTAAACCTATCAATGAACCGGTAGCCCAATACGGCCCCTTTGTAATGAACACCAATGATGAAATCAACCAGGCTATCTCGGATTACCAGGCTACGCAGTTCGGCGGATGGCCCTGGCCGACAAGAGAGCCGATACACTCTGCTGATGCAGTTCGTTTCGCGCGGTATGCAGACGGAAAGACTGAAAAAAGAAGCTGAAGGAAGGAGATCTTATGCATATTACATGTCACGGTGCGGCGCAGGTAGTTACCGGCTCCTGTCACAGGGTAGAAACAGATACTTTTAATTTTCTGATAGACTGCGGAATGTTCCAGGGAGACAAGGACCTTAACCGCAAGAACTACGTTCCGTTCGAATTTGATCCGAAAGAACTCGACTTTATGATTCTGACCCATGGACATATCGACCACTGCGGGCTGATTCCGAAGCTGGTTAAACATGGATTTACGGGAAAGATTTATACCACTCCCGCCACGGCCGACCTGCTTCCGATCATGCTCAGAGACGCTGCATACATTCAGGAAAAGGATACTGAACACGAAAACAAGCGGCGTGCCAGGCAGGAATTACCGCCAAGGGAACCCCTGTATACCCTGGAAGATGCTGAAAAAGTGGTTCCTCTGATAACGCCCCTTGAATACAGGACGCAGCTTTCGATGAGCGAGTCTCTCGGGTTTGTTCTGCAGGATGCAGGTCATGTAATCGGGTCGGCAATAGTTGAATTATTCATCACCGAGAACGGCAAGCACAGAAAAGTCGTGTTTTCAGGCGATCTGGGACAAAAGGATGTCCCCATAATTGAGGATCCTACTGCAATTAAAGAAGCGGACTATGTTGTTGTCGAGTCAACCTACGGCGATCGGCTGCATGATAAAAGGCTGCCGAGAGAAAAACAGCTGATGGATATTATCAAGAGGACTGTCGCCCGCGGCGGCAAGGTTTTCATTCCCAGCTTTGCTCTGGAGCGGACGCAGGAACTGCTCTACACGCTCAGCGAACTGCAGTCGACACACAGTGATTTTCCCAAAGTGCCTATTTACCTGGACAGCCCGTTAGCTATAAAGATTACTGAAGTCTTTAAAAATCACACGGAACTGTATGATGCTGAGGCCAAAGAGAGGAAAGATAACCCGTTTTCGTTTCCAAATTTAAAATTCACACCCGAAACCGAAGATTCAAAGGAAATCAGCAAGTCCGATGCCCCGGCGATCGTATTAGCGGGGAGCGGAATGTGTACAGCAGGACGCATCAGGCATCATATCAGGCACGGAATAGAGAAGCCGCAGAATACAGTGCTGTTCGTAGGCTACCAGTCCCCCGGAACTCTGGGCAGAATTTTGCTCGACGGCGCCAAAGAAATTAAAATGATGGGCCGGGTATTTGACGTAAAAGCGGAAATCCAGCGGATCGGAGGCTTCTCGGCTCATGCAGACCAGAGCGGACTTACAGGGTGGCTGCAGGCATACGAACCTAAACCCGGAAAGGTCTTTCTGGTTCACGGAGAAGAGGATACCATTGAAAAATTTTCAAAACACCTTGAAGCGCTGGGTTTCGAAACAGACGTCCCCGGGCTTAATATACCGGTGACTGTAGATTAAACCTTTTTAGTTGTTCAGCCGCTTTGTTCTCTGCAGATATAAAAAGAATCAGAATTCTCTCCGGAAATTTTTTCAGAATGTGATACCATTTAGATCTATTGGCTAATTTCCTTTGCGTACAATAATCTGATTCACAGGACACTGTCTGCCGCATCAGAAGCTTGACTTCCGGCTGCATTTGTTTTCAGGCAGTGAGTACACACCATTTAAATAACATAAAAAAGTTCGTATTGTTTAATGTTTTTATTTAACGGAGTTGTCTATGTTTAATTTTTTTATTTTCGAACTCAATGTGTTATTCTATTTCCTTTTCCCGTTTTCCGTCTGTCTTTCATACAGGCAGAACAGGGTAGGTGCCCTCTACGTCTATCTGGGAGTGGTCCTTTTATGGGGAGGGCTTGCCGGATCCATTTACTCCTTTAAACTTTTTGACAGTATCGTTATATCCGGCGGTAACCTGGCCTACGGCGCCTTTATGATGACGGCTGTGCTGCTGATACTTACAGAACGAAACCGAAGTACCTTCTACAAGATAATAAGAATTCTTATCGGAATAGATATTCTGGTTTTTCTGGGATTTGCCTTACTGGTTTATGTCCTGAAAAACGGCATAGCATTAAATCCCATGTCGGTATCCTATGAACTGTTCGAGGTGTCTTTCTGGGGTCTTGTTGTAGGCGGTATCCTGATATTCGCGGAAACGATGCTCCTCTACCTTCTTTTTATCCGCATCGGCTCGAAGATCAAAAATATTACAGTTCTTTCAGTTTTATACGTGGGCGCATATATGGCCGCATTGATTCTGGATGGAATCCTTTTTCCGGTTCTCGGGTTTGGAATCAGAAGGGATCTGCTTCACATCATTGTGGGAGGCCTGCCCGGAAAGGCAGTACTGGGTGTCTGCTTCGGTGTACCCCTTATGCTTTATCTGCTGCTTAACAAGAATGACGTCAAAAATTTTACAACAATGAATCTGAAACTTAAAGATATCGTAAATTTTAAATACGACAGGCTTATTGAAGAAATATACAGGTACGAGCGAAACAGCGAAGCACAGC
>QKCC01000167.1 GCA_003245835.1 Spirochaetales bacterium
TTCAAGTTTGAAAAAGATGACGCCGAGGGTGTAGCTTGCCCCGCCGGCGAACAGCATCACAATCGCGGCCGGCGGAATGTTTCTGAATATCGGAAGCAGAAAGAATAAGAGCATCCAGCCCATCAGCCCGTACATTATTATATATGCGGTATGCACACCCTTCTCAAATTTATTCGGAATAAAAATTTTCAGCAGAATACCGGCAAGCGCAGCCCCCCATTCGAGTCCGAACATTACCCAGCCCCAGTCATGGCGAATCATCTGCCCGGCTATTGAAACCGGGGTATAGGTCCCGGCTATCAGAAGGAAGATTGCTATCTGGTCAAAGTTGTGAAAAAAATCCTTCGCGGCTGTTCCTGCAGGCAGCGAGTGGTTGAAGGTCGACGACATGTAAAGAATGCACAGGGTAACACCGTATATGGTAAATGAAACAACGTGCCATGGCGTCGCATTCCTTACCGATGCTGTAACAAGAAGAACCAGCGCCGCAACGGCAAACGCCGCCCCCGTTCCGTGCGAGATGGAATTTGCAATTTCTTCGCCCCTTGTAAACCTGCTGACGGCAAGCGTCCCGTCTGAATTCTGCTGCAGTCCGTTATCATGCATGCGGCCATTATAACAGGGTTTGCGGCCTTTTTTAAAGGGTGACGGCATTCACAGGCCGAGTTATATTAACTTTTTGCCGAATTACGAATCACTGCACAATTAACCTGTGGTATATTGATTATATGATGAACGAACGCTATTTCAGACAGATCCTTCTGGAAGAGGATTTCGGTTTCAGCCAGGAGAAGCTGGGCAAATCAACTGTGTTTATAGCAGGTGCCGGCGGACTCGGCAGCCCGGTTTCGTATTACCTTGCAGCCGCGGGAATAGGCAGACTTATAATCTGCGACAGCGACGTGATCGAATTATCAAACCTGAACAGGCAGATCCTTCATTCGACGGGCCGGATCGGTACAGCCAAAACTGAATCTGCAGCCGGTGTGCTGCGCGGCCTGAACCCCGAAATAGAGATAATCCCCAAAAGGGCTTTGATTGAAGGGGATCCGTCGGAGCTAATCGAGGACGCGGATATCATCATTGACTGCCTCGATAACATCGAAACACGCTATGTAATCAACGACTACTCCATCAGAACCGGCACACCGATCGTCCACGGGGGAATAAACGGTTACGCGGGACAAATCAGCTTCATCAACCCGCCCGAAACGCTCTGCATCAGGTGCATATTTCCCGAACCGCTCAGGAAAAGCGGACCGATACCGGTAATCGGCGCGACAGCAGGCGTTATAGGTTCGATGCAGGCTTTGGAGGCAATCAAGTACCTCACCGGCAGCGGCGAACTTTTAAAGAACAAGCTGATGATCTTCGACGGCTACACCTTTGAAACCGACAGCCTGACTGTTGAAAAGAACCCCGGCTGTCCGGCCTGCGGGAGCAGCGCCGGCTGAGACAGGGCCCGGGTAAGGATTGTTCAGTTTGCCGACTCGGGTTTGAGCACGACGATTACATACTCAGCCGGGTCCATATAGGTCTTCACCGCCTCGATTATCGATTCACGGCTGATTTTTTCATCAAACTTCTCTGGGGTAAGAATGTCTTCAGGGTCATCCCCGTAGCCGAAGGCTTCCCTGAGGTGGTTCAGCCAGAACTGGTTTTCTTCAACATCCTTTTCATAGCTGCGGCGGTTCTGCTGTTCCTGCCGGACAATATACTGCTCTTCGAGCGAGCCTGACGCCACCGAGCTGATGATCTCGAAAACCTTCGCAGAAAGCTCATCGGTACGTTCGGGGTCGCAGCCGAATTCAATATTGACCGAGGCGGACGGCCAGGGCTCACGCATTACCGAGGGTTTGACTGAAATATGGTAGGTCCCGCCGAGGTCTTCGCGCAGACTCTCGCGCATAAGAGTCTCCATAACCTGTGCCGCAGTCTGAATCTGGAGCTCGGCATCCGGTGTCCACTTGCCGAGCGGCGTGCTGAAAGATATTCTTACCCTGCTCTGCGGATCTATTCCGCGGTAGACAGTGTCGCTTACAATTCCTTTGGGGGGCCTTACGCCTCGGTCCCTCGGCTGTTCGCCGGCGATGCCGGACGGTACTGACGACAGCCATTGCGCGCAGGCGGCTTCGAGAGCGGGCCGGTCGATATTCCCGGTGAACACAAAAATAAAATCATCGGCACCCGAGAACCTTGATCGGAAAACCTGCCCGGCTGTCTGTGCCGTCAGGCCCTGCAGTCTTTCCGAATCAAGCGGTCTGCTGCGGTAATCGTCCCGCGTCATGATCTCGTTGATCCGATCGCGGTATTCATTCATCGGGTCGGCCTTTCTGTTTTCAATCAGGCTTTCGAGCCGTTCTTTCAGGTTATCGTTTGCCTTGCCGTCAAAAACCGGATCAGTAAAATACAGGTACAGCATCTGCATAAATGTTTCGGTCTCGTCCGGCGAGAAACTTCCGGTCAGGCCTTCCGTATTATTTCCGATATACGGTGAAAGCCTTATGCTTAGTCCCGCAAGCCTCTTTTCAAGCTGCACCGAATTAAAATCTCCGAGCCCGCTGAGGGTTTCAAGCAGCGTCGCATACTGGCCCGATACAAATTCCGAATCCGGGTGAAGCGACAGACCGCCCCTGCTGAAGGCCGAGAAAAGGATCTCATCCTCTTTGAAATCGGTATTCTTTATAATCACGTCTGCGCCGTTTGAAAGGTGCCAGAGCTCGGTCCCGATTTCATCATAGCTTGTGCGGCTGACTATGCCGCCCTTTTCGGGGACATTGCTTACCAGTTCCTGATCTAGCGAATCATCCACATAGGCCTGAATATTCATCCCCGGCCCGGATTCAGCAATTTGAAGTATGCGTTCACGGCCGGGTACATTCGCGCCCACGGGGTAGATCATAGTCACGGTTCTGCCGTTTTCGGGTATCATTTC
>QKCC01000286.1 GCA_003245835.1 Spirochaetales bacterium
ATCCCAAAGGAAAGACCTTCAATCCTTCAGGCATAAAATGTTTTATTTCCGGCTTGATCTGACGGAACTTTTTCGGAGATATGCCAAAGTAGGTTGAAAAAGCCCTCGTAAAAACTTCGTGAGAATTGAATCCAAAATCAAACGCAACGTTTATTATTTTACCTCCTTCATTTTTCAGCTTCTCTGCAGCTTTTACCAGTCTGCGGCTGCGAATGAAATCGAATAGATTTTCTCCTGTCTGTTTTTTAAAGAATCGGCTGGTATGCTCTTCCGAATAGCAGACTGCATCGGCGATCATTTGCAGCGTAATTTCTTCATACAGGTGGGACTCAATAAATTGTTTGATTTCGTCTACAACTTCTTCTTCATACATTGACTAAATCCTTAATTAAGGATTCTACATAATGCATCAAAAATTTCTTGACTCTGAATGATACCTTGCTATTGTTTCATTCAGCAATGCTTCGACATGATCCTCAATTGTTTCGCCGTGGTAGCAGATAACTTTTTTCGGGTTTAAATCAAGTATTTTCTTTATGCTGTTTATACATTCTTCCATATCAAGGGTAAACTCCGGATTTGCAATATCAAATCTGTTGTTTTCTATCGCCAGGGCATCACCGGCAATCAACGCTTTTTCTTCCATACAAAAAAGCGAAATATGGCCGGGAGTGTGGCCCGGGGTTGAAATAACCTTTAGGCCTTCGATGATAAAATCGCCGTGCTTTACCGTCCGGTTAACTTTCGCGCTGGGGATTGTTCTCAGGTAATTCGCAAAATGCGTTCCGAATACCAGCTCCGGTCCCGACAGTTTTTTGTTGTATTCTTCAGCCTGAAGGAGCCGTAAGGATTGTGTCTGGTCCTCTATGAACGGGACTTCTTCAGCAGAGGTCAGCACTGTCATTCGCGGATTCAGTTTCTGTAATTCAGACAATGAACCCGTATGATCGTGGTCATGATGGGTTATAATAATTTTAGTGATGTCCTGAACCGAGAATCCGTATTTTTTCAATTGGTCATCGATTTGCTTTGCCTGATTTGGATACCCGGTGTCGCAAAGTATCAAATCTGATTCGTTAAAAATAATTACCGGATGTATATAACTTACGTGAGACCCGATTTGCTGTGAAAGTGTCAGTGTTTTTATACTTATCATATCAATATTAGTAACTCCATTTATACGCCTTGTCAGATTGTGCATATTTTCAGCAATCAAATACCGACCAGCATATATCATTGCGCATCCGCTGATCGTCAAGCACCAGCTCCCGGATTTTTTCCGGCAGCTGATTCCGCTGCCATAGACATTCTTTTTTTCCTGCTTCATTTTTTTGTTCAGCAGGCACCGCATCCCTTACTGCCCTGATTGCATAGGCTGCAGCACCAAGCTCATGTGCTGCAACATGCCCTACAGCCCCAACCTGACCGGCAGCATACGCGGCGTACCTGGATGATCCTTTCAGGTTTCTTGCTGCTGCATTAGCGTGACCGGCAGCTGTGCGGGAGTCCTGCCAGCTCATTTCGCCCCGAACCCAATCCCGAATGGCTTCAATAGCCCATCGGGGGCGGTAATCCAGGGGCGCCTCAGATTCAAATAAATGTAATACATGCTCAGCACAATCCGCAGCCCATAGTGCCAATAGATGATGATCTGCATCGTTTAAGGTTCCTCCGCGTCTGATGGTTATGAAACGCGGATCTCTTTCCGCCGGCAATATCATATAATTTTCCTCAAGTTTATAAACAGTTTGTATTCTTAACCGGGCGAATCAGTCTTTCTGATTTCTACACTCGTATTTTGACCGTTTAAAATTGGACATTCTTTTGCAATATCTATAGCTTCAGCCAGGTCTCTTACCTCGACCATAATAAAACCTGCAAGCGAATTGTGTTCATGAACATATGGGCTGTTTTCGATTTTATCGGATGATCTTATGACAACACCCTCGTTTGAAAAGTGGCTGCCTCCTGCAATATTAATTCCGCGGCGGGAAATACTGTCAAGCCAGCCGTTCCATTGCGTCATATATTCATCCATCTGCTCTTCTGATACCCGGGCTTTTTCGTCCAGGATATTCATTCTGAAAATCAAACAATATGTTTTCATGATTAACCCGCCTTCCTGATTATAGCCTGTTATCGGCAAGCTTGTTTAAATTGTCTCCGCTTAATCTGTACACTGTCCATTCGTCCATACATTCAGCGCCTAAACTTCTGTAGAAATCAATGGATGGTTTGTTCCAGTCAAGACACCACCATTCAAGCCTGCCGCATCCTCTTTCCAGAGCAAGTTTTCCCAGGTAAGTCAGCATCAATTTTCCAAGCCCCCTGCCTCTTGCTGATGGTCTGATAAATAGGTCTTCAAGATAAATTCCCGGCCGACCAAGGAATGTCGAGAAATTGTGAAAGAATAAAGCGAAGCCGACCGATTCTCCATCGTATTCACCTATGAGCACTTCAGCGGCTTTTTTCACGAACAGTGATTCATATAATATTTCTTCCGTGGCAACTACTTCATCCAGCAGTTTTTCATACTCAGCCAATTCTTTAATAAAACTGAGAATGAGCTGAATATCTTTATTTTCCGCAAACCGTAATTTAAATTTTTCATTCGATGTACTTATCACATTCTGACCTCTTGATTGAAGTAGTTTTATGTTACTAAAATTTTTATTTTATATGAATACCTGCAGGAAATTTACGGCTGGCGGCTTTGAATACCCTTCTAAATATTTCTTGACCTGAACCATGGCTGAAGATAATATCAATTATGGTTCAAATATCGTCCTGTCAAAGGGGCCGATCTGTATGTCTTTACCGAAAAATATATTTCATTCTGGTTTTGATATTAATCCTGTCTTCGCTTATTTCGTGCATCGAGCCTGAAATAACGTTTCCGGCTGATAATACGCATATAATCATCTGGGACCCGGAAAAAAATATTGCTGATTATAAAACGCTCACTGACAGCCTGCAGGAACGTTTCGTCCATACCGTGATATTGTCAGAATACCTGCCTGATACTGCAGCAGTTTTTCTGAAATCGGAGTTTTCAGCTATACCGGACGATGCTTTATGCATTTTTATACTTATCAGCAGCAGGCTGAATTTTCATGTCGTCAGTGAATGGAACCTCTGGTTTCCGGAGATGTGGAGAGATCTTGATTGTGAAGGGAAAATCCTGGTTGCCGATGCGTCATGGGGGGATGAATTTCTTAACCCTTTGAAAACGCTTAAAGAAGATACTGTCTGGGCAATTGACGGAAAGATTGGGCGGCTGCGCAGAAAGCTTCCCGGATCAATGCTTGCCGCCTCAAGCAGATGTGACGAAAGTAACCTGATAAGCCGGGGTATCGACGGGAAGACAAAAACTCCGCTGTTCTCATGGTATTTTATAAACGAACTATGTACAGCCGGAGGGAATTCCGCTCCAGTTGAGATAGTCTCTGCGATTGAAAGAACTGTGGAATTAACACAGACCGCCCGCAACAGAGGAATTGTAAGCGATATTGAAGAGGTCCTGTTCTTCAACCGAAGCCAGGTAATAAGGGATGAGTTCAGGACCTATCCGAACCCGGTTATCTGGAATGGTCTTGCAGAAAAGGTATTTATTGGGGCTGATGAATGAAAATTAAAATCAGCAGGATTAGACATTTTCTGGAAACGATGCTTCTGCTTATCGTGTTGGTACTGTTTATAGCGACACTTCCATTTTTATTCTCATACGGCAGACCCTCAAATGTTCAGTATTATTCAAATATTGATGAACCTGACTTTAAAGCCAAGCATCTGTATAAACTGCATTTCCATTCAGAGAATATCTGGAGAAAACCATTATCATACTTCCGCCAGATAAAATCCGGTGAAGTCTTTAAGTACGAGGAAGGTAAAACAGCTCGATACTACTTTAAGCAGGCTCCAAGATATTTCGGGGTGTCATTACTTTATATATGTGCCGCCGGCATTTTGAGCCTGACGGCAGGTATAGCAGTCAGTCTTAGGATGGCTGATAAAAAGAGCAATCCTGTTTTTTATGAATTCCTTTCTTTCATGACTGTCTTTCCGGATTTTATTTTTATTCTGTTTATCCAGCTTCTTTTTTTCTACATAAATAAACTCCTGGGCAATACGGTAATCCGCCTCTATACTTCTTCAGCTTCTGATCGTGCCGTAATTCTTCCGCTGATTGTATTATCTATTTACCCCAGCCTCTATATCATCAGGATGATAGGAGGTCAGCTGAAGGATCTGAATAATCAAACCTTTATAAGCATGGCGCATGCAAAGGGACTCACAAAACGCCGTATACGTTATTTTCATCTTGGACCTGCAGCGGTCCAATTTATCAGGGGTGATATTCATAAGCTGCTTGCGCTTATGTTTTCTAATCTTTTCATAACTGAACTGATGTTCAACAACAAAGGACTGACATCGTTTCTTTTTAACAATATTAAGCACTACAACGCCACGGTGAACACGATCATACTAATGATGCTTCTTTACCTGGCGGTATATATTATCATACAGCTGTACCTTTTTCTGCTTGGGCTGATTCTCAGGAGGAGCCTGCCGTGAATTTACGAGTGATAATCGGTCTTCTGCTGCTGGCTCCTGTTCTGGCGGCTGTGTTTTTCGGTCCTGTTTTAGCCCCTTACCCGAAAGGTTACTCCGAAGCTGTACGCTATGAAGAAACAGAAAACGGGCGTGAGCTGGCTGCTCCGCCGTCAGCACCCTCCTCTGAACACCTTCTCGGGACCAACAAGGGCGGACGCGATATTTTAAGCCTTATTTTATTCGGAGCAAGATGGACGGTTGGAATAACATTTACTATTGCCGCTTTGAAAGTGCTGCTTGGCGGGATTATAGGCGTTTCTGCGATTTTCCGGAGAAAACAAAAGCACAAGAATTTAAAAGCGGTCCCGCTGAATGCCCTGCCCCAGATGGTATTCCTGTTTTTTGTACTTTCCACGATTTCGATTAATTTTCCTTTTAATAAAATGATCCTGATAACTATCTTTGGAATAATTGTACTGATATTTGGCACCCCGGCAAATGCGGCGGCAATTGAAGCTGCATGCAGGGAACAGACGTTGAAAGAATATTACACAGCAGCCAGAACCTCCGGTGCCGGCAATGCCTACCTGGTCCTCCATCATATATTTCCGTTCATCACAGAAAGACTGTTATCACTGTTTTTGGGCGAGATGATTTCAGTTCTGAATACAATAGGACAGATGGGAATTTTCGGAGTATTTATTGGAGGGACTATAAAAACGTTCGACCCGGTTATTCTGAATTCAAGACTGCATGAATGGTCAGGGCTTGTCGGGCAGGCCAGGTTTTATATCTACAGCGAGCAATGGATTCTGTTCGGTCCCCTGGCTGCCTATGTTATGTTTCTGCTTTCGCTGTATTTAATCCATGAGGGAGTAAAACACGGTTTCAGACAAACGTTCAGGCAGTAATCAGTAACCGCTTCAGTAATGAATCGTCTTTTTTTCAAAACAGTAAAATTCACCTTTTCTGAATCGAACACTCCCGGAATTGGTATATCCCAATTTTGTATATAAATTTACTGACACCGGATTCTTTGTAAAGGTGTCAAACCTGATTGTTTTGTATTTATTTTTTTCAGCATATTTCTCTGCAAAAAGGATCATCTCTTTGGCAATACCTTTGTTCTGATGCTCGGGCGATACACACAACCTGTGTAAAACCAGCGGAAAATTATCAGGGTATTTCCAGTTTATTTGTGAATATTCAGGTGACTGTGTATTGTCGAGAACCTGGACTGCGTATAATTCTTCATTCAGAAAATACCCGTACATTGAACCTGATTTGATGTCGGTTTCGATTATATCTCTGTCCGGGTAAATATCGTCCCATTGCTGAATATTCTGTGCCTGCATTCGGCTGATAGCAGATTGAAAAATATTAAAAACAGTATTTTCCATGCCTACCGGGATTAGTTCAATCACAAAACTCTCCTGTAAAATCCAGAATCAACTTGCCGGAAATGAAACGAATTGTAAACATCATGATAATTTCTCAGCCTGCTTCAGCGTTTTAAAGGTCCAGTTTTTTCTAAGCGAGAAAAACTCAAATACCAGATAAAATGCTGAGATGATAACCTGCAGAATCACATTGCTGCGGAGCTCGTTCTGAATTTCTGTTACCGATAGTAATTCGATAACACGCTGCAGGTCGCGGGTTTTATAAAACAGCAGCCCCGAATAAGATATTATAGTACCTGCAACAGTCATAAACTGGCTTATAAGAATAATAAATCCTGCCGAAAGCGGGGCCGCTTTGCCTTTAAAAATTTTAAAACCGTACAAGGCTAATAGACAGTAAATTACCGATGAAACCGCACCGAGACGGCTCAGAAAAATAAATAGCAATGCCTGGAGTATTATTCCGGGTATGGAAAACAATACCGAACCAAACAATCCCTGAAGATAATTGTTTTCAGTATCGGAATAAGCAATCCGGGCCTGATCGACCTTGAATGATTCCCTGCTGAAACAGCCTGAACAGAGCGTCAGCGGAATGCCGTTATATTCATAATAATTTACAGTCTGATTGTCACAATTATCACATTTATTCACAGTCTGAATACCGTTGCGAAGGCACAGATCTATAACTTCATCGGTTAAGCTTATTATTTTTTTATAGGAATAAGGCTTTACAATCTCGCTGAACTCAACTTTCATGGTGAATTCTTCAGCAACATAATCAGCTTTTTTGAATTTGTACCTGCTTCTTAATGATTCGATGTCCTGCTCATTAAGGGACTGGTTCATCCTGATAAGCAATTCCTTTTTGTTGCTGCCGTCATAGGCGCATATACTGAAATCACGATACCGTCCGAAAATTGCCGCTCCGCTGCTGAATAAACCGAGCTGCCTGCCCATTTTGTTGATACCGGGAAATAACATGATACTCCTCTTTTTGGTTTCGACCTTGCAGACTTTCTAAACTATCGCCTTTATAAAATCCTTGAACTTATCAATTTCGGTTACTCCGGGGTCCGATCATAGGTTTTGCCCGGCAGCCCATATTTCATATAGTTCACCCTGCTCAATTGCTATTCTCATTTTATGCTTTCTTCCTACCTTGCCTAAAAAATATTTTGCAGTAAAGCTTGCGCTGAATCAGCCGTCAATATCAATCCGCATAAAACAGACTGTAAACGGTAAATGCGGGAAGTTTTTAATCAGTGTTTCAGTAAAACCATAATCCTGATACCACTTTTTCAGCTGCACATTTTCATTAATAATAGCGATCCCGGCTGAGCTTCCTTTTCTGCTTTTTATCACTGAAAGCGCGTAATCCAGCAGTTTTATCCCTGTTTTTTTATGTCGTTTTTCCGGGATGACTGCCAGTCTTTCGATAAAAAAATTGCTGCTGTCCTGCTTATCCGGCTCGATTGCAACGCAGCCGACATTTTCGATATTATCCTTTGCAAGGAAAAAGACTGTGCCTGAAGTAATTGAATCTTCGAGTTTCTCTATGGTTATAAAAGCCGGATTGGTCGGAGCATTTTCTTTAGTCAGATTAAATTCCTCAGCAACCGTCAAAAAAGAGTCTCGTATGATTTTATGCAGAGCTTCCAAATCTTTTGAAGCATCTGCTTTAACAATTTCAAGCACCGACATATTTCACTACAATTTCGAGTATCCCATATTGGTTTTATATTCTGATTTTAAATCAGATTGTCATATTCATGGCTTCTCTTACTTCTTCAAGCGTCTTAACTGCTTCTTCTCTTGCTGAAGCAATTCCGGAACGCAGAGTATCACGGACAAAATCCAAATTCTGCTCAAGTTCTCTTCTTCGGGTTCTGAGAGGCCGCAGGTATTCATTTAATGATTCTGTTAATACTCTTTTTAACTGTCCCGCGCCGCCCTCGCCGATCTCTTCAGCTATCTTTTCCGGCGCCCTTCCTGTGGATAAAGAAATTAGCAGCAGAAGGTTGGCTACTTCAGGACGGTTTACAGGATCATAGGAAATATTTCTTTCTGCATCTGTCTTTGCCTTCTTTATAAGTTTGGCAGTTTCATCTTCATCAGCACTAAGCATAACTGCATTATTCCGGCTTTTACTCATTTTCTGGGAACCGTCCAACCCTAAAATTATCGGAGCTGGACTCAGCAGCGGCTGAGGTTCAGGAAAAACAGGTTTTTTATTTGCAAATTTATCATTGAAACGACGTGCAATGGTTCTTGTCAGTTCCAGGTGCGGCAGCTGGTCCTTTCCAACAGGTACAACAGAACCTTTGCAGAATAAAATGTCCGCAGCCTGATGCACGGGGTACGTGTACATGCCTGCATTAATTCGCTTCTGACCCGAGGCAATTATTTCTTCTTTTACCGTGGGGTTTCTGTCAAGCTCGGCGTTTGTCACAAGAGTCAGAAAAGGAAGAAGCAGCTGATTCAATTCGGGTACATGACTATGCGGAAAGATGAAAGTTT
The DNA here is from genome assembly GCA_003245835.1 of Spirochaetales bacterium. GTDB lineage: Bacteria > Spirochaetota > Spirochaetia > UBA9216 > UBA9216 > Thalassospirochaeta. Next base: position 8,475 of record QKCC01000286.1, read on the forward strand.
TACCGTCATTGGCGTCAATTCCTGCTGCGAGGTAGTCAATAGTCAATTGCTTAATATTCTCGGAGATGTTGTCAAAGGTGTCCCGATCGGTAAGAACCTGATAGTCTGCAATTACTATAAAGGTCGGAACTCCCATTCGATGCAGGTTTACCCGGTTTTGAATGGATCCGAAAAGATGTCCGATATGGAGTCGGCCTGTCGGTCTGTCGCCGGTAAGGACTTTATATTTTTCAGGATGTTTCTGAAGCTCCTGTTCAAGCATTTTGCTTCTTTCAAGAGTTGCTTCGAATGTTCCATAATCTAATTGTTCATTTTTCAAAGTAGTATATCTCCCTTAGTTCTGTTTTATCCCTTTCAGTGTTGGTCTATAGTGCTATATCGAACACATCTGTCAAGATATTATATAAAACAGTAAAAAACAACTACTGACCATCTATAAGCAAATTTGATGTTGATCCAGACCGTTCAACAGCGTTAGGTCTGGATTTTACTGAATACTCCAATCTTCTATTCTTAAACCTTTCACTCTTTTAAATTCATCTGCATTATTCGTAAGAAGTATCATGACATTTTTAAATCTTTTCTCTTAAGGATCGCCCGTCGACCGGAGCCCTGCCTATATTCGGATCATACCATCTCGCGTTAAAATTGTAGAGCCTGGTATCAGCATCCAGTTCCTTCCGGTGTACTCAACAGGATTAAGTATATTATTTGACCCAGTTTTCGATACGTAAACCGTCGATACGCTCAAATACTTTTTCGTTATTTGTGACAAGAACAAGAGCTCTGCTCCGAGCATGTCCTGCTATATGAAGGTCAGTACATGGAAGTACTGAAAATGAAAGAATAAATATTTTAAAGAGATGATAATTTTATCTTCTCATAACCATCTTTTTTATCTTCAGGATGTGGTTCTATACCAATTATTGTAATATCATCTTTATCTGGACCATACACCCAATATAATCTTCCAGCTGATGGCGTATTATTCTCAAGATATGATTGCCACACCTTGATACCATAACGTTTAGTTAGCTGACTTATTTCATGCGTCCTTAAACCTGGATATTTTGGATCATTCTGAAGAAATTTTAAGGCTTTTACCAATTTCTTAAAAATCTTCTTATCATTTCCTTTCAAAGATCCATCACAATATTTTGAATTCAGTTGATTCCAATATTCTTCCATCTCCGGAATACCCATTCTGATCTTAAAACTCATATTTTCTTAATCTTCATCAATTGAATCTAAATCAATTGGTTCAGAGACTTTTCTATCTTTAAAATTCTCAATTGATTTATCCATCATCTGCAGTGTCTTTCTTGAAATTTCAGCGGGATCAACCAAAACTCTTGGTAATAACTCTAAATGTCCATCTCCATACTGCTTAACCTGAAAATATTCGTATTCACTTCCTCGTATAGTGATTCGATGTTTACTATCTAATTTTGCCTCGTATTCTTTAACAATATTCATGATCTTTGCTCCTGTGGGATTTCCCACTTATAATATAATGCAGTTCAATGAATATATCAATATTTGTCAGTAACAATATGAACCATAATTCTTCACGAGGCACGGATGCCGAGTTCTATAATTCCCAGTTTGGTATTGGATATAACGTTCCGGGCATATATGAAGTTGCGAGGCTAATAGCGGAGCAATTTGGGTGCAGGCCGAATGGCCGAAACCATATATGCCCTGTTATCGGAAGTTGAGCAATTGACTCTTAAGTTCAGCCTTCTCTTATAGCATTATAATCTTCTTGAATTAATGGGAAAGGGATTACATTTATTTCTTTGTTTTCAGATTCCCAAATATCTAACTTGGCTTGCATTCCCAACCAGCTTTCTGGAGTAGTGTTTGTTGCTTTTGATATTCGTACTGCCATATCAGGACTTAATGAAATTCTTTCATTAAGTAGTTCTGATAAGTTCTTTCGAGATACTCCTAAATCTTTTGCAGCTTCAGTTATTGTCATGCCGAGAGGCTTTAATACTTCTTCCTTTAATAACACTCCCGGATGTGTTGGTTTTCTTCTATCGTTCATAGATTTCCTCTTTAATGATAATCTCTATAATCAACAACATATGCATCACCTTTCTCGAAATAGAAGGTAATCCTCCAATTACCATTAACTATTACAGACCAGATATCTTTCTATTTTCCTGAAAGCTGGTGTAATCTAAATCCAGGAAGATTCATGTCTTCCACTTTAATTGATGCATCTAATCTATCTAAAATCCTTCCTATCTTTGACGCATGTTCTGGCATTATCCCTTTCTTCGTGCCAGTCTCAAAATAGCGTTCTAAGCCTTTATGTTTGAAGGATTTTATCATATCATTATTGTAACCCTATAGGTTACGTTTGTCAATTGTTCGAATTTCCGATAACGTTCCGAGGTTATACGACGTTCGGCGTAGCCGAATGTGGCGCAGCCCGGAGCCCGTATGGGCGGAGCGTATAGCCTCTGTTATATGTCGTTTAAAAATTAGTCCTTTAACCATTGAAAATTATTGTTTTCCTCAATTGCGTTTTCCTCAATTGCTAAATCAAAACCCCCATTGCCATAATCAATACCAAACTTATAAATAATATCCAAACCAACTAACTCTTTTCTAAGCATTCTTGATTTAGCAATTAATTCATTTAAAATAATCTTTGAATATGCAATTTTTTCTTTGGCCATTGTAACTGTAGTATTCTCTAAGCTGTAATCAGATGACGTACTTATTATAAGAATTTCTCTATCAGTAAGTTTTTTCCTTTTAATATCCCAAACTTTTTCCCAATATAAAACGACTTTATTATAAACTAATGAATCTTTTCGTTGGATAAGAAGCTCAATGGCCAAATTGTATCGTTCACCTTGTAAAGTGTCTATTTTCAATATCATCACCCCACGATTAAATGTTAATTTTAAAATGACATATAACGTTCCGCGAATATACGAAGTTGCCTGGTACCCCGAAGGGGTTGATAAATATTTGGGAAATTGTATCACAATTTATCAGATATTTGTCAAAGGCAATTTGCCGAAGGCCAAGGCGAAGCCGCAGCGTATATTCGCTGTTAGCGGAAGTTTTCGACACTCCCAAATAATGTTTTTAATAAGAACACGGATGTTCTTATTAAACCGTTTTACGTTCTCGATAAATCTTTTTAATTTTTTCCTGATAATCTAACAAAAAGAAATTTAAACAGTTATCAGGTTCAAACAATAAGGCTTGTTTCTGTAAAAAGATATTTTGATACTCAACTTCCTCTTCCAAATTAAACTTTGCAGAAATTGATGCTTTAGCTAAAATCTTAATGTCATTAAGCCATTGAAAATCATTTTCTCCAATTATTTCTTCATCTATCCTTTTAATTGCCTGTTCAGAATAATTGATATCTTGCGCTTCAAGAATAGATAATTGCATTCTCTGATAGCCAGTAGGAAACTTGTTGTTACTGTTTTCTGATAGATTTTGAATTAGTCTTTCCTTGATCGGTGCAAAATTATCTTCTTTTATACAATTGTATTCTCTTTCAATAAGTTCTAAATCAGCTTCATGGCATGTGGATTTGATTTTTTCTAAAATTTCATCAGCAGAAGAATAATCACCTATCAGTTTTGAAAATGAAACAATATACTGCCAAGTTTGCTGAAAAAATGGCATACCACGTATGTGCAAAAAGGTCGTATCTAAAATTTTCAATTCCAAATATGCCGGTATTAACTTACAAACATATTCTAAACCTTTTTGGTATTTGTCCCAGAGATAACAATATCTTCCTTGCATTAAAATATATGATGCTGGAATCTTTGGGAAAATTGTTTTATCAAAACAAGATATCATTTGATCAATTTCATTTGCATATTCATGTTCTTGTCCCATGGAAAAATTCAAAAAACTTGAATTGGGGCAAATAGATAATCCTTCTTTAAATCTTTCGTAAGCAAGCTTTCTATCTCCAGACCGAAAAGGAATT
>QKCC01000315.1 GCA_003245835.1 Spirochaetales bacterium
CTATTATGAGCTCATTGATGACCTGTTCCTTGCCAGAAGAAAAAAGATAAGTAATAATCTCTCGAGGGGCAGGCTCGCAGCGAGGATTGGGAGTGATCGTGTAGAAGCGGCAATGCTTAAAGCCGGAATCTCTCCCGACTGCCGGGCTGAGACCCTCGGCGTGTCCGAGGTCGAATCGCTGAGCAGGGCAGCCGCCGAATACCTGAATTGATCCTGCTGATTAATCTGTAAATGATTATGTAAATTCCCCAAAATAATAGCCCGGCAGTTTTGACTAAGCGATGATGAATTCATATAATCTATTGATGAAGAAAATCTATAACGGGAGAAATATAGGATGAAAAAACTGCTAATCGCACTGTTTACCGTCAGCCTGCTGATTGCCGCCGGATGTGCAACCTCGTCAACTGTCTCAGAGGATGTAACAGTTGAGGGCGGGATTACAGATGAAAATAGTACCAAGATCGAAAAAACTGAACCAGAGAAGACAGAAGTCACCGAGATTGTGAACGTACCTTATCTGGTAAAGGATACCTCGTATTTCAGCGACGGTTATGTAAACAGCTACACTGTCTATACTTTTAATGAGGATATGACTCCTGCACGCGAGGACCTTTTTGATTCATTCGACGAGATAATCGAATCAGTTGTTTATGAAAAGCTCTCCGGTACTGAAGTCAAACGCTCAGCCTACAATTCAAGGGGAGAGCTTCAGTCCTGGAAAAAGCTTGTAACCGACGGTTCGGGTATGCTCGTTCGCTCTGAAGTCTATAATGCCGATGATGTGCTTCAGACTTCGTCTGAGTACAGTTATGATGCTGAAGGCAACAAACTTTCATGGAAGGTTTACGACAATGATAACGTCGTACTTACCGAAACCAGGTATGTTTATAAAAACGGAAATAACGTAAAAATTGAGATTTATGATACGGCAATGAAGCTCAAAGAATATTTTGAAAACAGTTATGAGGGTGGCCTTCTTGTTAGAAGCAGTCACATGGATGAGAACGGAAAAACACTTTCGGCAGTTGAATACAGTTATGTAGACGGTGTACTCGTAACAGAGTCCCATTTGAGGGCAAACGGTTCCAAATCGGGAACCCTTCAGTATTCGAACGACACCAGCGGCAGCCCGGTAAAGATTGAATTCTACGACGGAAACGGGAAGCTCAAGGACTGGAACGAAAGAGACTACGAATATGTTTCCGAAGAAGTTACAGTTTTGAAATAGGTGGACATATGAGAAGACAAATATTTGCGGCATCAGCAGCCTTTTTGCTTTTTACGGCAATTATGCCTGTTTTCAGCAATGAAACAGCGGCGGTCTGGACGAGAATTTATAACAGCACAAATCAGCTTGAAGCTAAAATTTCGGTTATGAAGAATATCGTAGATCTTCACGATCGTGATATGGGGCCGGTTCTTACAGAAGCGCTTCGCGAGATTGTCTACACAGTAGATGAATCCCTGAGTTTCGGTGAGAGGCAGCGGTACGATGATTTGATGCGGATTATCATCAGGGAGTTAGGCAGCCTGAAGGTTACGGCCGCCGCTCCCGACATTTACAAGGTTGTTCAGGAAACCGATGATGAGTTTCTGAGGGCTGTTGCGATAGCAAGCCTTGGAACCGCCGGGGCAAGAGATTACGCGGATGAGATCGCTGATTACCTAAGGTATCTTAATTCGGATATTATCAGGATTGAAAACAACGAAAAACGGAATTCGGTTATAAACGCCTGTATTTATTCGCTTGAACGCTTCCATATGGCGGTTGGTTTTGAACCTGTGTTTTTTGCATCGATAAGCAGGTATGCGCGTGACAGCGTGCAGAAAGCTGAACGTGCTCTTAAGAATATGGTAGAAGACCCTACCGATCTTATAGTCGGTATCATAAAGGCCGACAACTCCTTCGAAACAAGACTGGCGGCGCTGGGTGTTGAAGAACGAAGCAGTGCGGCTCCTGAGCGAAAGACCGAAGCCGCATCGGCCGCTATCGAAGTAAGCCTGGTGTACAATGCAACGACGCCTTCCGAGAAGCAGTACCAGACACGTACCAGGATAAAATCCTGTGAGATGATTCGCGACCTTGGTGTTGCGGATGAACGGGCGGTGAACTGGCTCGGTATGATGCTTAACAGCAGCACAGCAATAACCGAACAGGTTACCTGCCTGCAGGCACTCGGTACATATTCGAGCAATAGTGCGGTCGATGTTTTGGCGACATACCTGTCGTATCATAATGACCGCCGTGCGTCGGGAATGCAGTACAGCGACGAAAGGGCAATACGCGAATGCATCAATGCGCTTGGAAATACCGGAAACCCGGCCGGGCGCAATGCCCTGATGATGGTTGAATACTCCAACTGGAGCAGTCAGACGATCAGGATGGCCAAAAATGCGCTTAAGAACATGTAGTCATTAAAAGCTGCACAGAAAGATACTAAAAAAATAAAGGCTAAGCACTATTACAGCGCTTAGCCTTTTTTATTTGTAACCGTACAGGCCCCGGCAACCGTGTGCCTCCGGGGTATTCCTGAATCTTCGGTAATGTCTGAATTACAGAATACCGGTTTTTTTAATAATCTCTTCGAAGGATTTTTTATCTTCAGCGCTCATTTCACAAAGCGGGAGCCTGTAAACTTCCTTCATCATTCCCATAAGATGACAGCCGTATTTAACCGGTATCGGGTTTGTGTCCATGAACAAAGCTTTAAAGAACGGCAGCAGCTGGTAGTGAAGCTCGCGGGCTCTTTCAAAATTTCCGGCATTGGCGTTGCGTACAAGCTCTTCCATTTCTGCAGGAATAATATTGCTTGCAACCGAGATTATGCCCCGTCCTCCGCAGGCAATCATCGGCAGCCCCAGATTATCGTCACCCGAGAGTATTACAAAATCGTCCGGTTTATTCAGGACAAGGTCCATAACCTGCGGAATGCTGCCGCTGGCTTCTTTAACTGCCACTACATTCGGATGCTGCGCAAGCTTCAGCATTGTGCTGTTTTCTATGTTTTTACCGCTGCGTCCGGGTATGTTGTAAACTACCATCGGCATATCGACTGCATCGGCGATTGCCATAAAATGCCGGTAAAATCCTTCCTGTGAAGGTTTGTTATAATAGGGTGCAACCTGAAGACTCAGATCAGCCCCTGCATCTTTTGCATTTTTTGTGAGAGTGATGGCCTCAGCGGTGGAGTTCGAACCGGTGCCTGCAATAACAGGTACCCTTTTTGCAGTCTGTTCGATTACTATCTCTATTACCCTGCTGTGTTCCTTGTGGTCAAGGGTCGGACTTTCACCTGTTGTTCCTACCGGAACAAGTCCTGAAATGCCCTGTTCGATCTGAAAATCAACAAGATCTCTAAGGCTCTGTTCATCCACTGATCCGTCGTCATTGAACGGCGTGACTAACGCTGTATATACGCCTTCCAGTTTCATTATTTTGTTCCTCCTAACGACTCTGCTATAAAATCTTCAATTCTGAAAAACCCTTTCTTACCCAAAAGCCATTCGGATGCCAGTACGGCACCCAGGGCAAACCCGCCCCGGCTTCTTGCTGTATGCTTCAGTTCAATCGTATCGGCGGGAGAATCCAGGGTAACCGTGTGGGTTCCCGGAATATAACCGCCGCGTACAGAACCGACATGAAGTTCATGCGGTTCAATTGCCCTGTCGAGCGTTTCGGTAATAATGGCCGTTTTTGTATCAGTATTATTAATAATCTTTTCGGCGAGCGTCAAGGCTGTTCCGGAAGGGGAGTCCTTTTTCATCCTGTGATGGTATTCATCGACCATTATGTCGTAACTGCCGGTTTTATTGATGAGCTCAGCCGCTTTTTCGGTCAGGATGAACAGAATATGAGCACCAATCGAGAAGTTGGAGCCCCACATATATGTTCCGTTGGAGTCCTCGATTATTTTTTTGATTTCATCCCTGCGTGCATCCCAGCCGGTCGTGCCGACTACTGCGGGCACTCCGGCTTTTGCGTATTTTTCGGCGTTTTCACCCACCGAGTCGGGAAGTGAAAACTCAATAACCATATCAGCTTCAGCCAATGCTTCCGGGGTTAATTCAGTGAAATCCCCGGTTCCAGACGGATCAACCCGGCCAGCGATGCTGTGTCCGCGTTCCAGAAGAATTGACTCCGTCAGCCGGCCCATTCGGCCGTAACCTGTTAATAATACTTTCATTCCTGTTAATCTATTCCGATTGAGCCATTGTGACGGCTGCCGTTGTGATTATATCTTCAACACTGCAGCCCCTTGAAAGATCGCTGACGGGCTTTGCGAATCCCTGAAGGAAGGGACCGTACGCCTCAGCGCCTGCGAGCCTCTGGACGAGCTTGTAGCCGATGTTTCCGGACTGAAGGTCGGGAAAAACCAGTACGTTGGCCTTTCCGGCTACTGTCGAACCTGGAGCCTTGCTTCCTCCTACAGACGGAACAATAGCCGCATCGAGCTGGAGTTCGCCGTCGATGTTAAGATCCGGGCGTTTTTCTTTCGCAATTCTGGTTGCTTCAACGACCTTGTCGACGTTTTCGTGGCTTGCTGAACCCTTGGTAGAGAACGACAGCATTGCCGTACAGGGTTCGGCTTCAAGGAATTTTTTGCATGATTCAGATGCTGCAATAGCTATTTCAGCAAGCTGTTCTGCCGTGGGGTCCGGTATTGTGGCACAGTCCGAGAAGATCATGTTTCCGTTCACTCCCCAGTCAGAACCGGGCATGTACATAACAAAGCAGCTTGAAGCTGATTTGACGCCCGGGGCAGTCTTTATAATCGTGAATGCGGCGCGCAGGACGTTTCCGGTTGAATTTTCAGCACCTGCAACCATCGCATCGACGTCTCCGAGCCTTACCATCATCGCTCCCCACTTAAGAGGATCAATAATTCCTTCCTTTGCCTCAGCTTCGGATACGCCCTTGCTTTTTCTCAGTTCGTAGTACTCTGCGGCATAAGCATCAAGTTTGTCGGAAACCGAAGGATCGACAACATTGATTCCTTCAAGTTTAACTCCCGCGTCGGATGCAGCTGCTTTCACAGCGTCAGTTTTTCCTATCAGATAAACAGAAGCTGCCAGGCCCTCATCGGCTATGATTCTGGCTGCTTTAATTGTTCGGGGTTCGGTTCCTTCAGGAAGTACAAGGTTCTTCCGGAGTCTTTTTGCTTTTTCTTTCATTTGTTCTGCGAATGCCATTATGTATAATCTCCTTATAATTAGACGAACGGAAAATAATCCGTTAAGGTAAATCTAAGTCCGTAAATGTTTAATTTGGAAATAATAATATAAATAAAATGTTTTGCAAAGTGAGCCGGTTTTATAAATGAAACAATAATGAAAAAGCCTGCTTTTAACTGATTGAGCAATTCAGCTAAAGCTTCTATTATCTTTTACATGAAAATTGCAGTATACGGAATGGGAAGATTCGGTTCATTCTGGGCCTCGATTCTCGCCCGGCAGTTCAGTGTTTCCGGCTTCAGCCGAAGCGGAAGATCTTTTTCTGAGAGTATAGGCATAATCCGGGACGAAGCGGAATTTGCCGAATTTGATGTTGTTTTTTTGTGCTGTGCCATAAGCGCTGTTGAAGAGGTACTGGAGCGGATTTCTCCGTTACTGAAGCAGGATGCAGTAGTTATAGACACCTGTTCGGTAAAGGTTGAGCCTGTAAGGCTGATGAAGCGCCTGCTTCCTGAAAGCTGCGGGATTATAGCTACCCACCCGATGTTCGGGCCCGATTCAGGCAGGGCCGGGGTTGCAGGGCTGCCTATTGTGTATTATCCGGTTCGGGATACCGGCGGCTGCGGTGATTTCTGGCACGGGGTTTTCAAAGATATGGGTATGGTTATTCATGAAATGACCCCTGACCAGCATGATGAAGAGGCTGCGTTTACCCAGGGAATTACACATTTTATAGGCAGGGTGCTCAAAGAGCTTGATCTTAAAGACAGCAGTATTGCTACCCTCGGTTATAAGAAACTGCAGGAGATTGTAGAACAGACCTGCAATGATCCGCTGCAGCTGTTTCTGGACCTTCAAAGGTACAACCCTCATACCGCAGAAATGAGAATAAGACTCAAGAAGGCCCTGCATGACACAATGGCGCTGTTTTAGACAGGGTTTCGGCCCTTCCGGACAGACATTCGCACGGCATTCTCAGGGTTCACTTGACAGCGGGGCTGAGGCTAGGTAAATTATGAAGTTATGAGCGATATTCAGATACAGATAATTAATGAAGCTGAAATTGATACAGTTATAGCTGAGGATATCGATTTTACAGGTAAACTAGGATTCGATAAATCCCTTCTTATAAAAGGACGAATGAAAGGCGATGTAAAGGCATCGGGTGATTTTTATATTGCTGAAACCGGGGTGGTTGAAGGCTGCGTGGAAGCCAACATTGTTTCCGTTATGGGCAGGGTCAAAGGGAATATCTTCGCATACGACCGTGTGGAAATATTTTCTTGCGGACATGTAGACGGCGATATAACAGCTCCTGATATCATAATGGAAAGCGGGTGCTCATTTAACGGAATCTGTACGATGAGATCTCCTAAAGAGGTGCAGGGGAATGAAGTTTAAAACAGTTGTTTTTATTTTTGCTGCTGTTCTGGTTTCCGGAGGAGCTGTTACAGCCCAGGAACGGGCTGATGCACTGGTTGAATACAAGAACGGTAACCTGGACAAAGCGATTGAAATTTGTCTGAGCGAGATTGAGCGAATGCCGAGAAATTTGGATTCGTATGTTGTGCTCGGATGGAGTTATATAAAGAAGGGGCAGTACCAGGCTGCGCTTGATGCGGGCCTTGCAGGGCTCGATATTTCCAGGTATGACGCAAGGATTATCGAAATTACGGGCGAAGCCAATTTCTATCTTGGCAAGAACCTTGATGCCCTGAAGTATTTCGAGGAATATGCGGCGCTTGCTCCCACCGGTGACAGAATCGAGCTTGCCTACTTTTTTATGGGCGAGATTTTTATAAGACTGGGTGAGTATAACCATGCGGATATCGCATTCACTACCGCTGTCTACCATTTTCCCAATTCTGCACGATGGTGGTCACGGCTCGGATATGCAAGAGAGATGGCCGAAGAATGGACAGCATCAAAAGCAGCCTATGAAAAAGCCCTGGAGCTTAATTCATCCTTTACGGAAGCTCAGCGCGGTCTTGAACGCGTCAAAAAGCAGGCGGGGGCGGGCTGATTCATGAAGGCTGCGGTTTATACATTAGGCTGTAAACTTAACCAGTGTGAGAGTGAAGCCCTGGCGTCGTCCTTCGACAGCCGGGGTTTTTTTATCGGCAGGGTGAGCGAAGACGCTGATATTTATATAATTAACACATGCACGGTAACCTCGAAGGCAGAGCAGAAAGCCCGGCGTGTAATCAGGAAGCTTGCGTCTGAACATCCCCATTCCGCTGTACTCGTTACCGGCTGTTATGCGCAGCTTGACGGTGCAGAGCTTGCCCTCGGCGGCAATGTCGTGGTCGTTCCGCATGATTTCAAGGATGACATCAGCCGGCTGCCCGAATTCCTGGTTTCGTATGAATCGGGCAGCGCTGCAGCCTTCGCGCATACAGCCGATCGGGTACGCAGTTATTTTGATTCTCTCAGTGTTTCTTCCGAAGCAGGAAAAGCGGTTCTCCGCAATGATTCTGCCGATCCCGACCGATTCTGGTACGATTCGGTAGATTTTAATTACCATTCACGGGCATTCCTCAAGATTCAGGACGGCTGCGACAACAGCTGCGCATACTGCAGGGTGACAATCGCACGAGGTGCAAGTGTCAGCCTTGATTCAGAGACCGTGGTTGAACAGTTCAAGGCGCTGCAGGCCAAAGGTTACCGCGAGGTCGTTCTTACCGGTGTGAATCTGACGTCCTACAGTTCGAACGGAATCGACTTTGCAGATCTGCTTGTGAAACTTACCTCGGCCGCGAAAGCCTCGCCTGATCCGGCCCGAATCAGAATTTCCTCTATCGAGCCTGAGACAATAGACCGCAGGCTGGCTGATGCCGTGAGCAGCCCCCTTGTCTGTCCCCATTTTCATATTTCAGTGCAGTCCGGCAGCAATGGAATACTCGAAGCCATGCGGCGCAGGAATAGCCGCGAAAAAATAATCGAAGGTGTAGAGCTTCTCCGTTCAGTGAAGGAGGATCCTTTTTTTGCCGCCGATGTAATAGCCGGATTTCCCGGTGAAACCGATGCGGATTTCGAACTTACACGAAGCCTGCTTGATGAATGTGATTTTACCTTCCTGCATGTGTTTCCTTTTTCTCCAAGGCCGGGCACTGCCGCTGCCGATATGCCGAACCAGGTTCCTGAAAGGATTGCCGGAGAGAGGACCTCGGTTTTAAGGAAGCTTTCGGCACGGAAGTCCGCAGCCTATGCTGAGCGGTGGAAGGGCAGAGAGATTGATGTGCTGCTTGAACAGCAGGACGGTGCCGTGCGCAGCGGAACCAGCGGAAATTATTTAAAATGCGAAGTTTGTGATATAATTAATAGTGAAAGCGGTCAGTCCCGCACAAGCGGATTATGCCGTGCTATTGTTGATTCGGCTGTATCAGGAAGCGTCCGCTGCAGTTTTAGGCAGTGGATTTGACTTTTATAGCATGATTTTATAGAATTTATGACGATAATTCATATTAGGGGGAACCTGATGAAGAATACTGTTAGATTTTTTCTGGCTGGAGCAGCAGCTGCGGCTGCACTAATGTCGTGCCAGGATGTCTTTACAACAAGTGCTTTTTCATTTATCGAGACAGATATGTCGACGATGACTTCCGAGCAAAAGATTACATATGCGGAGGACCTTCTTTCATCAGGAACCGCGGAACAGTTGTCCGAAGCATATACAGCTATAGCCGCGCTTCTGCCTGATGATTATGCAACAGCTACCGATCTGACTGCTGATGAGCTCGATCTTGTTATTCTTGCTGCAGATCTTGCGGTCGGAGCATCAGGGATCGGCACGGCGATTACTGAAATGGTCAGCGTTGTCTCATCTGTTGATACCTCATCGGACACTTCTTCGCTGACAACCCAGGTGACTGAAATACTCAGCAGTGTGAATACTGAAAATCTTCAGTCGGCTGTTGATCTTATCACGGCTGCGGAGGCCAACGGCGCCGAACTGAGCTCGGAGCAGTATGCAAACGCCGCGGCAGCGCAGGCCCTCATAGTGATCGACAATGCCGGCGGTATAGACAATGTGAGTTCAATAGATCCGGACGATCCGGACCTTGCACAGGCACTGGAATGGGCAGCCGCCGCGAATGTTGATATGTCTTCTCTGTTGGGGGAAGAATTCGCGCTGCCCTGATGAAATTTAACCCCTGATATGGAGATGTGATGCCGAAAAAAATTATACTTGTTATATTAATGATTTTTGCCGTAAGTGCAGCAGTTTTCTGTGCACCTGATTATTATGAGGATGATATCTATTTCTTCACAGGGGTCGATTCCGGACTCGGAGGCCCGTATCCGACGGACAACAGCAGTCTCGAATCAATTTTTGCAAATCCGGCAGCCTTTAAATCAACGCCGGAAGAACTTGTTTTCAGTGATTTAACCCTTCTGCTGAAAGGTCCAATCTTCGATATCACCACCCTGGTGATTAACAGCGTTTCCGGCGGGGGAGATATCACTAGTATTCTGTCATCCCCATCAACTCAGTCGCTGCTAAGCAGCATGTACGCCGGTTTCACTTTGACAGGCCCGTTGTTTTTTGGTTATGTGGGCAATGGTATCGGGTTCGGGTTGTTCAATTCAACCGACTTCCTGCTTCAGGGAACAGGACCTATATCTTTGTCCATGGGGCTCAGCGAAGATGTTTTACTTGCCGGAGGTTATTCTTTCAGAATCCCGCTGTCCAAAGATGAAAAACACGCACTTGATATTGGCATTCTGCTGAAGGGAGGAGTGCAGGGAAGCATGGTGATTGAAAAATCCTATCTTGAACTTATCTCTCTGTTCAGCAGCCTCAGTCCCGATATAATCATGAGCGAGCCGTTTGAATTCAGCACAATTATCGGTGTCGATGCGGGAATGCAGTATATCTGGAACGGGGTGCTTTCGGCTGGAATAAGCTTTCAGGACTGTTTTTCCCCTGCAGTGAAATACACGTATGATACAGGGCTGACAGGTTTCATGGAGGCTGCAGAACCCTCTGTTGAGAACGGACTAATTCCGTTTAAAATGAACGCAGGACTGGAAATAAGTCCGGACATTCCGGCTATACAGGAGTGGATATCAGATTTCAGGTTTATGCTTGCCTACGACGACATACTTGATTTTGTGCTGTACCCAACGGAGGCGGAGAACTGGCTGCTTCACCTGAAAACCGGACTCGAAATTACGATGCTTGAAATCCTTGACATTCGGGTCGGCCTGGCAGAGGGCCTGCTGAATGCAGGATTCGGACTTGATCTTCAGATCTTCGAAGTGAATGCTGCAATGTTCGGAACCGAACGTACCAGCCAGCCAAATACGAAGGCTGATTTCAATCTCGTTCTAGGCTTTAAATTCTGACACCAACAGGAATTAAAAACTTGAAAAAGAAATGTAAATAATGTTGACATTTTTTTTCTTAGTTGTTATATTCAGCGAGCATCAGACAAGGGCCGCTAGCTCAGCTGGTAGAGCAACGCCCTTTTAAGGCGTGGGTCACAGGTTCGAATCCTGTGCGGCTCAAAAGACTTTCTGCACATCATGTTGAATGTCTGAAAAGGGGATTACTCTACGAGTAGTCCTGTACCGCCTGAAAATGGTATTGAAGCTATCAGCTTTGGTAAGCGTTTTTTGCGGTTTATTATTCGGAGCAGGGCCGAAAGGCGGTGCTCCCGCAGGATTAACCACCCTGTGTATTACGTGTCTCCTTCGTCTAGTGGTTAGGACACCGGGTTTTCATCCCGGCAACAGGGGTTCAACTCCCCTAGGAGATG
>QKCC01000121.1 GCA_003245835.1 Spirochaetales bacterium
GCTACCTTACACCGCCGGTCGGGCTGAACCTCTTCCTTGCATCATACGCGTTTGAAACGCCGCTTGCAAAAATATACAGGGGAGTAATTCCGTTCTTCCTGATACTGCTTGCGATGGTGCTGCTTATTACCTATATTCCGTGGTTTTCACTCGGTCTTATACGTTAAGACTGTCAGGTGAACCGGCCCTG
Source organism: Spirochaetales bacterium (assembly GCA_003245835.1). Taxonomy (GTDB): domain Bacteria; phylum Spirochaetota; class Spirochaetia; order UBA9216; family UBA9216; genus Thalassospirochaeta. The sequence continues at coordinate 191 of QKCC01000121.1, forward strand.
TCTGCGGCACCTTCCGCCAGAAACTCTCTGCGTTTCTTTGCATTGAACAATGATTTTACCGGAATCCAGACTGAAGTGATCTTACGCCAGCCGTCGTACTCCGGATACTTTGACGCGGTAACGGATTCAGCAAAGACGGTACTGCCGATAAACAGGATCAGAAGAACGGCAGCGCCTGCCCCGCTGAAATGCAGAGAACCCGCAGCCGCAACAAGGTAGAAAAAAACAACAACCCACTGCCCGACTTCGCAAGTATAGTTCGGATGCCTCGAAAACGACCATGGGCCGAAGGTGTTAAACCCGAGCCGGTACCTGCGCAGATTGCGCCAGGGCTCTTTGTACCTGCGGCGATAAAACCGGAGCTGCAGAATGTCCGAATATAATTCAATACTCAGAAGGATCAGGTTTAGAAGATAAAGCGCGTATTCTGCCGCTTTGACCGGCCCCTCGATTCCGCCGTAAAAATAAAGCGGAAGCGTGAACATAAAAATCAGCGTGAGCTGAAAAAAGCTGATAAAAAACAGGTTGAACAGCTCGAACAGGAACCTGCTGCTTATCCGCTGCCGCAGGATTTCCCAGCGGTAATCTTCCCCGGTGAACCCCTTTTTGAACGAAAAAGCATAGCCGCCCTTTATTGCGAAGTTTGATGTCAGCCTTATTCCCCATAGAATAACGATGAAAGCGGCAGTCATAAAGCGCGGATTGCCGTGAAAATCCTTCATCCAGATTAACACAAAAACTGGAGGAAGCACCGACCAGAGCCTGTCTACTGTAGAATAGTTTCTGGTTGCAAGACCGTAGATAAAACTGAAGCCAATGCAGACCGCCGTAACAATTATGGAAACCTCTAAAGTTGTCATGGACCTGATTTTAAAAATATTTCGCCGGTATGTAAACTGATTTTGAAGGCCTTCGAATCAAAAAATTCCGTATACCGCCGACGGGGACCAGTTTGTTAAAAATAGGTTAATTAGGCATTCTCAAATCTTATATGTTCGATAAACTATTGAAATCATAATTTTAAAAATATAGAGTCTTCCCATGAGCGAGAAAATTAAACTTTTGTTTCTTTGTACGGGAAACTCATGCAGAAGCCAGATGGCTGAAGGCTGGACCAGGGCCCTGAAGCCGGATTCCATCGACGTGTATTCCGCCGGAATCGAGACCCACGGACTGAACCCGAATGCCGTAAAGGTTATGGGTGAGGCCGGGGTGGACATATCCGGGCACAAGAGCCGGAATGTAAGGGAATTCATCGATGCCGGTTTCGTATTCGACTACGTTGTAACGGTCTGCGGCCACGCTAATGAAACCTGCCCAATCTTCCCCGGAAAAACCAGCAGGGTGCACATCGGATTTGATGATCCGCCGGCCCTGGCAAAGAGTGCCCAGACTGAAGAGGAAGCCTTGAATCATTACCGAAGGGTAAGGGATGAAATCAGGGCCTATGTTGAGACCCTGCCCGGTTCATTAGAGAAGGATGCTCACTAGGAGCGTCCTTTTCCTGCTTCCGAAACAATCCTGACCACATCGCTTTCGACGGTTTCAAGCCACTGCATTCTTTCAGTTTCGGTGCTGTCCGAAACAATTCTGAACATGCGGCGGTGAAACTTCTCTATTCCGCAGAAACCGAAGGTGCACTGCTTCCAGATCAGCTCAAGCGGATCACCGAAATAATTGTTCTCGCGTTCTTCGGCGGTATTTGACGTGTTATAAACGATTCCGTATTTGCCGTCCATAGTTGTAACCGGCAGCCCTCCGGGCGCATCATCCGGCATATCGTACGCGTACGGCGGACGGATAATTCTGTCGATATAACCCTTCATCATCGCGGGCGGCTGTCCCCACCAGTTCGGGTGAATAAAGAAGAGCAGATCCGACTCCATCATTTCATCCGCATACTGCCTTACCAGCGGATCAGAAGACGGTTCCCTGCCGAGTTCTGATCCGGTCAGCACCGGGTCAAAACCCTCAGCGTACAGATCATGGCTCCGCACAGCAACCCCGCATTCTGCAAGACTTCCGCATACCCGGTTAAAAACTGCATGATTGAAGCTTTCTTTGTAGGGATGCGCGAGTATTACGCTGGCCTTCACTGCTGCTCCTTTCCGAATTCCATCTCAATCTGGAGTTCACCGTCGGACTCAAGCTGCAGAAGCTTCTTCTTGGCCGTAAGCCCCCCCGCGTAACCGGTCAGTTCTCCGTCCGAGCCTATCACCCTGTGACATGGAATAATGATTGATATGGCATTGGCGCCGTTGGCCGAAGCAACAGCCCTTACGGCTTTTTCATTGCCGACCCTGCGCGCGAGTTCGATATATGTCGACGTGGTGCCGTAGGCGACTTTTGCAAGCTCGTTCCAGACATCTTTCTGAAAACCGCTTCCGACCGTAAGCACCGGCAGATCGAAGACCTTCCGCCCGCCGCTGAAATACTCTTCCAGCTGCTTCCGGGTTTCGAGCAGCACCGCTGATTCACCGGTTTCATAGACAGCTTTGAGTCCGTCCTGAATCCGGCGGTCAATGCGCTCCCTCATTTTTCTGTACCGCCAGTCGCAGAGGCAGAGCTGATCCTCAAACGAACCGAGCAGCAGTTCGCCGACAGGCGTCTTGAAATAATTAACGGTAATCAGATCCAATCGAGCTGCTCCTTTGTGAATTCATTCCGTACCTCGCCTGTGTTAATGACGTCGTTCCGTTCGATCATGATAATCTCGCAGAGCTCATCGGCGGCCGGTTTGTGTTCGGCATCAGCCGGAACGACAAACATTTCACCCTGTTCAAGCTTCACAGAATCCTGCCCAAGCTCAATCCGCATCCGTCCCCTGTGAACAATAAAGATTTCATCGCAGCCGGCATGAAAGTGAGGTACATATTCGCCCTTAATCTTGCCGACCTTTACCAGGTAGTTATCGAAGCGCGCGACGCATTTCGGTGTCCACAGCTCATCAAAAAGAGAGAATTTCTCTTCGAAATTAATTGATTTCAGATTTATCATGATGCTCTCCTGTCCGTTTGATAAGGATTATACCACACCGGAATTAATCAGCAAGAAGCCTGTTATAGTATGAACAGCCGCCGGTGTTTATTATTTCGCGTATCAGTGAAACTGTGTAGCTGCCTACCCCGCTGAAGGACGAAAGATCGCTATCCGACATCTGTTCAACCGGTCTGCCCGCACCGGAGAGGACCCGGGCGGCAGTTCCATAGGGACTGTTTCGGCCGGCAAGTTTTGCGAGGTAATCGAGCTGTTCAAGGTAAAGCAGGACCTGCTCCGTGGGGCTGATTCCCGGGGGCCAGAAGGCCGGCGGCAGGCGTCGGGGCATACGGTATTTTGATGAAGCACTATAAAAATACCTGGAAGCCGAATATGTACCTTCTCCGCGGGGCACGCCCCAGGGGCTGTTATTCGAGTACAGGCGCTCATATTCTTTAAGCAGAGCCGGGAAAGTTTCAGAGACGAACCGCAGAAAATAGTCCTTCTGCCGGCCGGGCTTAAGCGTCATTCCGCTGAAGACAATAAAATCTATGCCGGCCTCTTTTGCCGCAGATACCGTCTGCTCTATCATCTCTGCAGAATCCGTAATGAAGGGCACAACAGGCATCAGGTACATTCCGCAGCCGAAGCCCGCATCCTTGAATCTTTTTACGGTTTCAAGCCTTGCAGACGGCGGCGGTACACCGGGTTCGAGCTTCCTTCCAAGGCTGTCGTCAACTGTTGAAAAGCTGAAGCTTACAAGGGCCCTGCTGTTCCGGTTTATTTCACTGAGCAGCCCTATGTCGCGCTCGATCAGCACGGATTTTGTGAGCATGTGAACGGGGTGGTCAAAGCGCAGAAGGAGCTCGAGCGTCCTGCGGGTAAGCCCGTACTGCTTTTCAAAGTGCTGGTACGAATCGCTTACGCCGCCGCAGACAAAACGGTAACCGCTGCCGAACGGCTTGCGCTTTCGGGCATGATCAAGCTCCTTTTCAAGAAGCTCGGCCGAATTTATCTTGATCGACACATCACTGCCGAAATCACCTTCGACCTGGTATTTTTCATCGCGGCCGTCGCAGTATACACAGTTGTGGGTGCAGCCGCGGTAGAGATTTATGCTGTAGCGGCTCAGGAACCAGGAATCAATCTGCTTCTGCTTCCTGAGCATTGATTTTGCGCTGACTTCACTGATCATTAATGGATTTTACACCCATTCTTCAGAAAGCAGTTCTCCTTTTATGCTCACGACAATCTTTTTAATGGGAATCTTTCTGGAGGCGGCCGATGCAGCCTGCCGGGCTATTGCCAGAAGTCCTCCGCAGCATGGAACTTCCATCATCATCACAGTGAGGGTATTGATACCTGAACCGTCAATCATTTCGGTGAGCTTCTGAACATATGAATCAAGCCCGGAATCCAGTTTTGGACAGGCAACCGCAAGAGCCTTGCCCTTCAGGAATTTGCTGTGGAAATTACCGACTGAATGCGCGACACAATCGGCGCTCAGAAGGAGGTCCGCCTGTTTCAGATAGGGGGCGCGCGGGTTCAGCAGGTGAAGCTGTACGGGCCAGTGGGTCAGTTCAGAAACCTGTTCCTGAACGCTTCCCGCTGCGGCAGAAGCTGCGGGCCTGCCGCTGTCATTATTTTTAACAAACTGCATAATCCGGGAACCGGGGCAGCCGCCTCCGCAGCCGTGTTCCTCATCGGTGCCGTCTTTCTGCACCTGAGCCGGAACTTCGATACCGTGCTCTTCCAGGTATTCATGCGCCTGGGCAAGGTATTCATTCTCGCCGTGATCTTCAAGGTGCTTCAAATGGGCTGCGATTGTATTCGCGCCGGCTTTCACTATATTTGCCATTACAGCCTTTTCATTGTAGGGTTCTGCTTCCCGTTTTTCTATCTCAATTGCGCCTTCGGGACAATGTCCGAGGCAGGCCCCGAGACCGTCGCACGACAAGTCGCTTACAAGCCTTGCCTTGCCGTCGATCAGCTGGATTGCCCCCTCGGGACAGCCGGGTATGCACAATCCGCAGCCGGTGCATTTATCTTCGTCTATTTTAATAATATCTCTAAGCATTTCAGCCTCCGTTATTCATTTTCTACAGTTAATATATACAGCCGGCAAAAAAAGTACTGTAACAAATGTTACGCGGCCGAATAATTTATAAAATTTTTTTACCAAGACTTTCAATAACTGATGTCCAGGCATTCTCAAAGTAAGCATGTACCGGCAGCCACCCGGCATCATCCGGCCAGCCCGTATGGGTCAGAAGAACTTCGGTTGCTTCACCTTCCGTTTCATTAAATTCGACAATGACCCGGGTTTTATATTCTGAATTACGCACTTCAGGAAACTTCGGAGGTGCGTTCCACGAAAAGGAAAGCATTTTTTCGGGAAGGAAGGACAGAATCCTGCAGCCTTCGCTGCCCCGCAGGCCGTATTCATTTTCCATCAGGAAATAAATTTCAAAGGCTCCGCCAACTTTCAATTCAACCCTGGAGTCCCTGCCGAAAAAGCTGTTCAGTCCCTCTCGTGTCGTCCACAGCCGCCAGAGTTCGGCTGCTGTCGCATTAACTACCGCCTTTTTCACAATAGGTTCAGGGGTCATTTATCCGCCTCCATGAAAATGTCACTTAGAAGAACATACATGCACGAATACATTATCCGTACCCTTTTCTAAGAGTTTACCCTAAACTCAGGGGAAATCAATCCGTACTGGATCTGTTCGGCCGCTGCAGCGGTTGTCATAAACACAGAATTTCTGATCACCCCTTTGACATTCCTGATTTTATAACACAAAATTAAGGTGTGACGGAAAGAAAACGCGAATTTGACAATAAGGCCTTCGTTGAGGTTCTCAGCCATGACTTCGAATCCCTGAGTTCGTTCATAAATCAGGCCCTCTCAATCAATGACCGAAATAGTATAATGAATACCCACTTCCTCGGAAGAACGCACTCTGTGGCAAAAAGGCTGGAAGAGCGGCTTGATTACTATAACGCAAAAAATAACCTGAACTGGAAACCTTTCAGAGAAACTATCGCCATGCTGAAGCTGTTCACTGATGTATCCTACATCACGCTTCATCTGAAGTCTGCAGCGCCAGGATATATGCTCTTGGACGGCATTGAAAAGTTCCTGTCGGATACTAATGAAATTCTCTGGCTCTATACCTCAGCTCTTTTCAGAATTTTCGACATACTCTGGAAAAATGCACAAGCTGCCGGGCTGGTACCGCAAACGAAATCGGAGGAAGAGTTCTCAATTATTTTTAATTACCCGGAAGGCCGGCTGCCGGGTGATCTGAAAAAAACAAAAACAGAGAACCCCGGAAAGATAATCGTCAACCTGGCTTCATCCTACCTGAACCTTGAAAGCGAAAGCACGCTGCTTAGAAAGGTTAAAAAGCACGGAAGCACCGATTATAAAACACTCGTGCCTGACCTGATCAGTGAAAATTCAATCAGGATTCTCGAAGCAAAATTCCACAATCTTCAGAGCCAGTACGATACATATCTTTCAAATACCGATATCGAAGATACCGACAGCGATCTGAAGCTGATGCGGGGACATGTATCGGTAGTTTATCATCTTCTTGAAGCGGCAACGGGAATAATTCATTATTACGAACGTCATATGATGCACCTTCCGGAACAGAACCTGATGGACACGGACCTTCCTATCAGCACTGAAAAACTGCTTGATATTCTTGTAGATTACTACCTGAACTACTCCGAACAGTTTCTTACCTCGGGTAAAAACCTGTGCAAACAGGTAATACGCAAATATGCGGAAGAGGGTGTGATAAGTGTCAAGGTTCCCGAATACAGGGGTTTTCATGTACGGCCGTCAACCCTCGTCGCAAAAATCGTTCAGCATTACGGAAGCGAGGTTAAACTTGTAGTCGGGAATGAAAAATATGATGCTTCAAGCCCTATGAACCTTTTCAGGGTGAATGAAATGATAAACGCCGAGAAAAGAAGAAACCTCGCAAAGAATATCAGCCTGCTGAAATCGGTCTCTAAAACTGAATGCAACGGCAACTTTGAGAGGGGGCTCAGAGAGATTTTTCATGAACTCCTCGAAGGAAACAAGATCATCAACTATTCGGCAGAGTTTTCAATGCCCGAATTAGAATCAATACCCGAAGAAACGCTCGGAGAGTTTGCCAACAGGGTGATTGCGAACTTCCTGGCGCAGGGAAAAATCGATCTCAAAACGGATATGGAAGTTCATTTTGAGGGCGACAAACGCGTTCTTGCGGACCTCGAGATTCTTGCCGAATGCGGGTACGGAGAAGACAGCTACGGCAACAACACGATTCTGCCTGAAGAACTTTCATATATACGAAGATAAACCCTATTGTTTTCCGCGGACCGTAACGCGGCGAAGGTTTGAGAATAGAAAAGCCGCTATAAAAAATGCCGTAAGCACAAGAACGATTGTCGCGCCCGAAGCCAGATCAAAATAATATGAAAGATAGAAACCCAGCACTACCGAAAGCATCGAGAATATCACCGAAAGAAGAATAATCAGGGGAAGGTTCTTGACCAGCAGCGAAGATGTTGCCGCAGGAGTTACCATCAGCGCCAGCACAAGCACTACTCCGACAGTCTGTGACGCGATTACTGTTGTTGCGGCAATCAGGATAAGCAGGCTGTAGTGTACAAACCGGGGCGACAGCCCGATTGCAGTCGAATGCGTGGGATCAAAACTGGTTACCAGCAGTTCCTTGTAAAACACGAACACGGCGGCAATCACCAAAGCGCCGACAACCGCAACCAGAATCACATCAAACGGCGAGACACCGAGAATGTTGCCGAAAAGGATGTGGGTAAGGTCCTTCATCGAAGAGACCCTGCTCATTATCAGAATACCGAGAGCAAACGCACCGGAAAATATTACCCCGATTGCGGTGTCCTCCTTAAAGCCGTTGCGTCCGGCGATAGCACCTATTCCGAAAACCGAAATAAGCGCCGCAGCGAGGGCGCCCAAAAGCAGCGGAAAACCCAGCACAACAGCTATAACTATACCCGGAAGGACAGCGTGGGCCATTGCGTCGCCGATGAAGGCCATTCCGCGCCATACTATAAAGCCGCTGAGAACTCCGCAGGTCAGCGCAGTGATTATTCCGGCCAGAAGGCCCCGCTGAAAAAATCCGTATGTAAGAGGTTCGAGCAGAAAATCAAACACATCCGCCTCCGAGGCTGTGGTAGTCCTGATGAAATTCAAAACCGTACGCACGGGCGATGTTTTCGGGGGTAAGAACCTCTGAAACCGGCCCGTCGGCAATAACCGTTTTATCAAGGAACAGGGCACGGCTGAAATGGACCGTCAGGATGCCGAGGTCATGGGTGCTTACGATCACGGTTTTACCTTTGCTGCAGAGGTCCTCGATTGTATGAAACATCAGCTCCTGGGTGGAAATATCGACATGGTTCAGAGGTTCGTCCATCAGAAGAAGGTCAGCATCATGAGCAAGCGTCCTTGCAAGCATAACCCTCTGCTGCTGCCCGCCCGACAGCTCACCCACCTGCCGATCGGCAAGGTCGGCAATATCCATTATTTCCATCGCTTCGTTGACTTTTTCACGATCTTTCTTCCCGGGATTCCGGAACCAGCCGAGATGGACATAGCGGCCCATGGTCACGACCTGGCGTACGTTTACGGGAAAAGACCAGTCGACTGCCGATTTCTGGGGAACCATTGCGACCCGGTGCTTGCAGCCGTGCGCCTTGTTGCCGAAGATCTCTATGCTTCCGGACTGAATCTCTTCAAGGCCGAGTATCACTTTCATCAGCGTGGATTTTCCGGCTCCGTTCGGGCCGACAAGTGCAACCTTCTCGCCCGGGCCTATCCTGACTGAAATGTTTTCAAGCACGGATTTTCCGGTTTTAGGGTATGAGAACGATAGATGATTTATATCAAGCGCCGGGGTATCGGGGATTACAGGTTTATCACAGGTTTTTCCGTAACAGAATAAATTACTCAGTTTTCAGTCCCTCTGTTATTTTTTCTGCATTATACCTGAAAAACCCGAGGTATGTATCCCCTTCCGTACCTTTCTTTGACAGAGAACCGGTCAGTATGCTGATAATTTTTACTTTTCGTCCGCTTTCTTCAGAGAGGGCATCGGCGAGTTTATTGACGGCATCGCCTGAAGATTCCCCGATGAAGATTGCATTGACATCTCTGCTTTTTAGAAGATCTGCGAGATCGCCGAGATGCTTTGCCGATGCCTCGGAATTTGTCGACAGCGATGGGAAAATAGTCCCGATAATTGTGAACCCGTAATCCCGAGCAAGGTAGCCGAAAACCTCGTGATCAGTAATTATCAGCCGTCGTTCGGGCAGGATGCTGTTAAATTCAGCTGTAACCTGTGTTTCGAGAGAATCAAGTTCGGATGCATATTTCTCCGCCCTGGATTTATAGTACACGCTGTTGGCCGGATCGGCCGCGGACAATGCCTTTTCAATATTCACCGCCCAGATTTTAACATTCCTGAGGCTCATCCAGGTGTGCGGGTCCGCCCCTTCGTGGTCATGACCGCTTTCTACGGCATCCGCCTCCTCATGTGTTAAGGGATCAACACCTGATGAAACCTCAACGATCATGCCCTGCGTGGTATTTTCAACTATATCAAGAATCTGTTCCTCGAGATCAAAACCGTTCACAAAGACGATATGCGCCTTCTCTACCGCACCGACCTGTTTTGGCCCGGGTTCATAGCCGTGCGGGTCCTGTCCGGCAGGGATAAGCCCTGTTACTTCGGCCCGGTCCCCGGCAATATTCTGCACTACATCAGCTATTATGTTTGTTGTGGCGACTATTCTGAGCATTTCACCGTCTTTAAGCACGGTATGCGCGGCTGATGATTCACTGTTTCCGCCTGCGAAAAGCATTACGGCGGCCGCATTTAAAAATAAAATTACCAACAGGACGTTCTTTTTCATTTTAAGAATAATGTTTTGTCTCATGCCGTCCAGTTTAAGATGCCTGCATCAACAGGTCAATATAATTTGATTGGCGGAATACCTTGATTATCCGTATGGCTTAAATGTAAACGGATCAGGTCAGATACTTCTTCAGGTATGAATCGAAAGGTTTCTGCCTGTTTATTTTCTCAAACGATGCTTCATAGCAGGAAAGATATTTTTCCGCAGCCTGCGGCGAGAATGCGGTAAAAATTTCAAGCCGCGGATCAGGCAGGGGTACCGTCTTCAGCTCGGAAGAAAGACCGAGAATCCCTGCCATGTACTCCAGCTCGGTGTAGATAACGGAGTACACGGCATCGAGTCTGCCTTTTGCCACCAGCTGAAGACAATCCATCAGGGGATTCTCGCCCCCGATAATCTCAACCTTCGCACCGGACTTCTGCAGTGTCGCAGTTAGAGGCATACCGGTTTTTGTCCCTATAACCAGGTTTGAGATATCTCCCGGATCGGAGATTTTTCGAAGTGGACTGTTTTTACCGACAACGAGCCCGGCAGTCGGCGTTATGCTGGGTTTGCCCGGGACAATATACCGGAGCTCAGGACGGAGCGGATAGGTTTCCGTTGCAAGTGTATACGCATCAATCATGTTCCGATCGAGCATCTCGTAGATTCTTTCGAGCGATTGTACATGTTTAAACCTAACCTCCGGTATTCCGGCATCTTTCAGAATATCGACCAGAAAATCATTTGCCGCGCCTTCCGGTTTGCCCGTGCTGCCGCTCATCGAAAATGGCGGTACCTCGTTGTAGGCTATCGTAAATACCTGTATGT
>QKCC01000034.1 GCA_003245835.1 Spirochaetales bacterium
AAGCCTCAGTAATATCTACGGGGACGACATTCAGTTTGTAAAGATATTCAGACAGGAAAACCGTGAACTTGCAGCGGAACTCGATGTAAGCGGATCACCGACCGTCATTTTCTTTCAGAACGGTGAACGTGTCGGAAAGACGCTCTCAGGCGGAATCAAACGGTCAGAACTTATGGAAGGCCTGGATGCACTCATTCCTCCGGCTAAGGCAGAAGAAATACACAGCAAGATTGAACCCGTCGTCACCAATGCCGATGTGGTTATTCTCGGCGGCGGCCCCGCAGGACTTACAGCCGGCATCTACCTTGCCCAGGCGCATCTGAAGACAATTCTGGTCGATACGGCACTTCCCGGCGGCTATGTTGCAACAACCCACCAGGTATCAAACTACCCCGGTTTTATAGACCCCCAGCAGGGTTTTATGCTCAGTCATTTTATGAGTGAGCAGGCAAAGGCCAACGGTGTTGAATTCAGATCCGCCGTCGAAGTAACGAAGGTTGATCTTAGAAACAAGAGTCTTCTTGTTGACGGATATGAAACAATCGAAGCCAGAAAAATTATAATCGCCACCGGCTCACGCCCCAGGCCGCTGAATATTCCGGGTGAAAAGGAATACGCAGGCCAGGGAATCAGCTACTGCGCCACATGCGACGGAAAATACTTCGAAGATAAAGAGATTGTCGTTATCGGCGGCGGAAACTCGGCGATTGAAGAGTCGATTTTTCTTTCCAAGTTCGCCAAGAAAATCACAATCGTTCACCAGTTCGATACCCTGCAGGCAAACAAGGAAGCCCAGAACAAGATCTTTGCCGATAAAAAGGTTAATTTCATGCTCGAGCATGAGCCCCGTGAATTCAAGAAATACGGAAATATGGACATGGGCGTCGTAGTTGAAAACCTTAAAACCGGAGAAAAAACAGAAATCAGAACCAACGGAATATTTGTTTTCGTAGGCTTTATTCCGAACCTTGAGAGCTTCCATGACGATATGGAACTTGATCAGTGGGGATACCTTAAAACTGATGAAACAATGGAAACCAATCTGCCCGGCATTTTTGCGGTAGGTGATGTAAGAACAAAACAATACCGCCAGATTACTACTGCCGTCTCAGACGGAACCATAGCGGCAATAACAGTATCAAAAGAACTGACTTAGAATACCCGCTAAGCCGGTTGCCATAGCACCGTTTCCGTACATTCTCTCTCCGTACGGAAGCGGTTTTTTTATTCTTTAACAATACCCTGTTTATTTTTTTCTGCAAAAAACTGCATAAGTATAAAAGCGAGCGCTCCGAATGTTACCGAAAGATCCGCAACATTGAGGATTCCGGTTCGGAGTCCGCCGATGCCGAAATTAAGGAAATCTATGACTATTCCGCCGTTAAAGATCCTGTCAAAAAGATTCCCTATACCGCCGCCTATTACACACGACAGGCTCACAACCTGATTCATGGGAATATTCCCGCTGAAAGCAGTATAGAAGACCGCTGCAAAGACAATCAGGGAAGGAAGAAGAATAAGCAGGACGGATTTAACCGGTTTGGGCATATCGCCCCCGAACCCGAGGAATGCTCCGTCATTCTCCGCATAGTGCATAATAAAAACATCACCGACGACACGGATAGTTCCATGTCCTTTGATGTGGTTAACCGCGTAAATTTTAGTCAGCCGGTCTGCAGTGAAATTCAGACCGGATATCAGCAATACCACTGCAAGCAGCAGAAGTCCCTTTTTCAAACTCATGGCAACACTATATCATAGCTGGTTTTTATTCCACAAGCCGGGAATCTGTTTGTGAAGTTAAAAATTCCCGATTGACGGAATACTGCCGGCACGGTAATATTGCATGGTTACGGGGCTGTAGCTCAGCTGGCTAGAGCAATTGGTTCGCAATCAATAGGCCGTGGGTTCGAATCCCATCAGCTCCAACGTACAATAAAAGGGTTTGTCGTCTTCGGCAAACCCTTCCTTAATTTAGGGGGCTGTGGGATTCGATCCGGAGCGAATGCTGCCGCAGGCAGGAGGCACGGCACGAAGCCGTGCGCCAATGAGCGGAGGCGGCCTGGAGAGAGCCGCCCGGACGGCGGCGACCGAAAGGGAATCCCATCAGCTCCAACGTATGATGTACCCGCTGTGTTGAGACTCAGCGGGTTTTTTATGCAATTCTGTGAAGTTTGATAAAGTCAAACTTCAGAAAAACCGCAGGTTTTCCGGCTTCTTTATTCTATGGGGCTGCGGGATTCGATCCAGCGGCGCGAATAGGTAGCGGGAGGCAGCCCGCCGCCTGTTACCGATACGGTATCGCTGTAAAATCACAGTTTATTCAATAAATTCAAGAAAAAATTTGCAAAACGGCACTGATATTTATTAGAATGGATATAGGAGAGTCTGTTGTTGAGATAATTTCAGAATTCTTTCAAGCAGAACGTTACTCCGCGGAAGCGGAAAGGAGATAAACCATGTCTGAAGTGAGCATTAGCAACCAGTTTGTTACTTTTAAAATTGAAAACGAATTATATGCAATAGATGTATTCAAAATACGGGAAATTCTGGAGGTTCCTGAAATAACGAAGGTACCGGGAATGCCGGCGATGATACGCGGCGTTATTAATATAAGGGGCTCTGTTGTTCCGGTTCTTGATATGAAAATGAAATTCGGACAGGACAGGACCGAGCAGAACCAGGATACTGCGGTAATCGTAACTGAAATCTCAAACAACGACGGAACAGTCCAGATTGGAATCATGGTTGACTCCGCCCGCGAAGTAATCACACTTGATCCGGAGAACATCGAAGAGCCGCCGCGGCTCGGAATTTTTATCGACAATAAATACCTCAGCGGCATGGGCAAGATAAATGAAGAGTTTGTAATTATTCTCAACATCGATAAAATTCTCTCCGAGAATGAGCTCTCACAGGTTGCCGCAACAGGTACGATAGCTGAAGAATAACAGCAGCCGGATCTGGTAATTTCGACGATTTGTGGTAAAATCTTATATGTAAAACACTCTAAAGAAAAGTTCGAATTAGTCGAAAAAAAAATATGGTCGTGGCAAAAGATGAAAAGATAGCAGCAGCGTGTAATATCCTTTTTGGAGAAAACTTCGCTGTGCGGGAAACAACAATAGAATATCTTCAGTTATCCGGAATCAAGCATGCGTTCAGAGAGAGAGCGAAGGAATTTCATCCGGATATAAACGGGGACTCTCCCGAGTCGGAAGAGAATTTCCTGAAACTCAAAGATGCATATGATTTTTTGATCTCAGTTAAATCAGACAAGCTGCAGCGCAAACCGGCAGAAACCAAAGGTGCAGATAGAGTTCCGAAAAGAAAACTCAGGCTTGGCGAATACCTGTATTACAGCGGAAAGATCAGCTGGGCGGAACTCATTTCAGCTATAACCTGGGACAGGATGAACAGAAACAAGGCCAAGAAACTGCCTTTCGGTCTGTATTTTGTCCAGAACGGCCTGATGACTTCCACCGAAATGGGTTTTGCGGTTTTTAAACTTAAAATACACAATTCGAACTATTAGAACAATACCGTTTTTCCACTCTGTTCCGAATCTTTCTCGAGTTTTTCCTTGTAGGTTTTCATCAGCTCGCTGAGTTCGCTGCTCGGCATAACTCTTCGCATGAGGATTCTGAAGCTCTGCGGAAAGAGGTAGATCCGGCGGGCCCTGTTTCCGCCTGTATCGTGGTTCAGGATTGGTATTCGCTCCGCTTCAAGGAACTTTTCAGCGAATTTAATGTTCTCACCGCCGATATCCATGGATTCTTTTCCTTCGAGAACCCTGCTTCCCCCGAAAACCTTTGCCTGAAAACGGTTCTTGTTCCCGCCGAGTTTTATAAGGCTGTTAATCAGGGATTCCATGGCATACAAACCGTAACGTTCGATCTTGAAGAAGCCGTCGCTGTGATCTATATATTTTGACTCTGCAAGCATAAAATGATTGAGACCGGCAATTTTAAGCACAGGGTCGTACAGCGCGACAGAGACACAGGAACCGAGAACAGTGTTGATAATAATATCTTCACCCGTCGCATAATATTCTCCCGGAGCTATATTAAGCGACGACTTGTTCAGCTTATTATCAAAATAATTATACATTCATACCCGGTCCTACCCAAGGACCTTCTTAATGGTGGCGATCAGCTTTTCATTCGAGAAAGGCTTAACAATCCACCCGGTTGCACCGGCGTTTTTTCCTTCCTGCATTATTGAAGACTGGGATTCAGTGGTAAGAACAAGGATCGGTGTAAACTTATGCGTATCTGTAGCCCGTAACTCGCGAACCATGGATATACCGTCTTTATTCGGCATGTTTACATCCGTAATTATCAAGTCCACCTTCTGAGCTTTCAGTTTATCGAACCCATCCTGTCCGTCGCAGGCTTCCATGGTTTCGTACCCGTTCTCTTTTAAAATAAAACTGACGCTTTGTCTGATTGCGTTTGAATCATCAACTATCATTATTGTCTGGGCCATTATCGTCTCCTCATCCGTTAAAACAATGTTACTTCACCCTCATCGAGAGCGGAGTCTTCTATTTCAAGACCGCTGAAATCACCCGCGGTCTTCTTGTGGCTGTATATCGTAAATTTTTTGATTATGCTGTTCATTTCATCATCATGAATATTCCAATCATTTATTGAAACACCATGCATACCTTTTTCAAGCTGAGGTTTCACCTTGCCTTCGATACAGGCAAGTTCAGTCCTGACCTTATTCAGATCCTCTGTTATTTCCTTAAGCTCGTCAAGCTCTTTTTCAGATACATCGAACAGGCTGCAGAAATCATCCGTAAAAAAATCAAAATTCCTGAGAACCCCGGAGAAGGTATTATTAATATTACTTATCCCTGAAATGCTGTCCAGAAAGGTTTCCGTAAAATTATTCAGAAAATGCATCTCTTCTTCGGCATAAAGCTTATATTCTTCAAAAATACCTGAAGTCCTCGAAATAAAATTGCCGGTCTCTTTTTCTCCCTTTGATATCTGCTCCTGAATTTTAACAACGAGATCAGACATATCATCTACTGATTCTTTCATGCCTTCCAGCCCGCGGGATCGGGACAGCTCAATCCTTGATAATACCGCAACATTCTGAAGCCATCCGGAAATTTTATCAAAAGATTCAAATTCATCCGCAATTCTGCCTACATGCTTGATAATCTCTGAAATTAAATCAATCAGCCCCCTGCGTTTTGACGACAGCGCCTCAGCCTTTGCCCGGACCTCAGCCCTCATCTCGGCAAGTCTTTCGAAAGCATCAAGGTTCTTCATGAACCGCCGTACGGCCCGTTCTTTTTCCGCCTGAATATGTTCAAGGGTGCGTCTTGCTGTCCTGAAGTTTTCTGTGAAAATTCCGGCCGTTTCGCCTATTTTTGCAATTACATCATCAATCATAATGATGCCTAGGTTTATCAGACGCACACAGAACACAGCCTTGTCGGTTATTTCTGCCGTTAACTCCGGCACTGATGCACAATTTTCGCATTCAGAGGGAAGTTCGTCTATCGACAGAATAATCTGGTCAATAGTCTGCCTTAAAATATCCTGCTGCTGCAGTTCCTGCATTATCCTCTGTATAGCGCTTTTTACCTTTCCCGCTTCACTGTTAAGATCCTTAAAAAGGCTGCTCACGGTCTCGGATTCCACACGAAACGTATCCAGCCCGCTGATTACATTTTCTTCAATTACCGCAAGCAGTTCGCTTCTTTTTAAATCGATCTCTTTTTCAACTATATAAAACTGCTCCAAAGAACTGCTTACCCTGCTTCCCTGCTTTTCGAGCGAAGAAGTTTTTTCGATGGTATCTTCCGTAACACTTTTCAGATTTTCAGTAATTACAGAAAAACCCTCTCCGCCCTTTCCGGCTTTAACCGCATTGCAGAGTGCATTCAGCGAAACAATCTGCAGAGACTCGGAGATATCTCTGATAACCTCGATATACCCCTGTGAGGCGCTGTAATTGTCAATTGCTGCAGACAGGTTTTCGAGAACATTCCGGTTCCGGCCCTTAAATTCATCAAGCATCCGAAGCTTGTTTCTTGATTCGTTTTTGGTATTTTCGAGATGTTCGTTAAGACGAACTCCGCCCTGCCGTGATTTATCATTCCCGATATAAAGCAGTTCCGTCATCAGATCGGAAGCCTGCTTTTTACCGTTCTCGAACTCACTGAGCAGTCTTGGATAGCTTTCGGCAATCCTGCCGAAGATTCTTTCCGTGTCGTCTATAACTTTCTGAAGTATCCTGTTGTTAGTCATTAATAAAACGCAGACTCCTTAAGCATTGCAGCGGGAATGTCCCGGAGCGATAATACTTTGTCTACACCACCTCTCTTGATTGCTTCATTCGGCATGCCGAATACGACGCAGCTGGCTTCATCCTGGGCAATATTGTAAGCTCCAGCCTGCTTCATTTCAAGCATCCCGGCAGCCCCGTCGTCACCCATTCCCGTCATAATTATTCCGATTGCATTCTTGCCGGCATAACGGGCGGTCGACCTGAAAAGAACGTCAACCGAAGGCCTGTGCCTGCTCACGAGCGGTCCGTCCTTGATTTCAACATAATACCTTGCACCGCTGCGTTTCAGAAGCATGTGCCGGTTACCCGGGGCAATAAGAACATGCCCTCTTAGAACTGTATCATTATTTGCAGCTTCTTTCACTGTGACTTCGCATAATGTGTTCAGCCGCTCGGCAAAACTTGCAGTAAATTTTTCCGGCATATGCTGGACGATGACAATCCCCGGACTGTTCGCAGGAAGGGATTCAAGGAACATCCTTAAAGCTTCAGTACCGCCGGTGGAAGCTCCTACTGCAACAACCCTCTCCGTTGTTTCTATAACTCCCGTGGATTTGCCGGACAGAATTACGTCGGCGGTAAGCTTGGGCGGAACATTCAGACTGATAGGGCTGGAAGCCGTTCTTTTAACTTTTTTCGGGCCGGCTGCAACGGCACTCCTTACCGCATCTGAAATTATTATTTTTGACTCTTCAATAAACTGTTTTGTTCCGAGTTTCGGTTTTCTGATAATCTCAACGGCCCCTGCTTCAAGTGCACCGAGTGCATTCTGCGAATTTTCCTCGGCCTGACTGGAACACATAATGACAGGAATCGGGTTCGTACTCATCACTTTTTTCAGAAATGTGATGCCGTCCATCCTCGGCATTTCAATATCCAGGGTTATAACATCCGGCCTTATTGTTTTCAGCTTATCAAGCGCAATCAGGGGATCCCTTGCAACAGCAATAACCTCTATATCGGGGTTGGAATTGAGAATCTCGGACATCGTCTGGCGAACGACTGCCGAATCGTCAATAATCATTACTTTTATCTTATCTTTCAAATCAAGCTACTCCTTTCTGTAGATAGAAGCACCTACGCTGTTCAGCTCTTTCCGCATGCCCGCCAGGCTCTCGGAATGGCCCAGAAACAGGTACCCGCCTGAATTCATATGACTCATTATACGCCTGATTACATCAGCCTGATTATCTTTATTGAAATAAATCAGCACATTCCGGCAGAAGACAATATCGAATTTGCTTCTGTGCCCGTAATCATCCTTCATAAGATTAATCGGACGAAACGTGACTTTGTCTCTGATGACGGGTTTGATCCGGACTTCCGAACTATTAGGATTCCTGCTTTTCAGGAAATATTTCTTTTTGAAACTGTCAGTCACAATTTCAATATCCTTATAATAATAGATAGCCTTTTTAGCTTTTTCAAGCGAACTTTTACTTATATCTGTCGCCACTATATCGTAGTTGATAGGCCGGTTTTTTTCGATAAACTCTTCCATGAACATCGCCAGGTTATACGGTTCCTGTCCGGAAGAGCATGCGGCAGACCATAGGTGTATCTCAGATCTTGTTTTCAGAAGTTCAGGCAGAGCCGTATGCACCATGTATTCAAAATGTGCCGGTTCGCGCATAAAATCAGTTTTGTTGGTGGTTATGGCGTCGATCATCTCGATGATCTCCATCGAGCCCTTCTCCGTATCAAAAACATAATCGCAGTAATCGCTGAAAGAATGAATCTGAAGCTGTTTAAGGCGCTTCTGCAGCCTGGACTCAAGAAGAGTCCGCTTTACAGGGGGAAGCTTGATTCCGACCTCAGCCTCGATATACCGGCTAAGTTTCTCAAATTCCCTGTCGCCTATTTTTTTTACGGACGTATAAGCGATGTCATCCATTCTTCTTTTTCTCTTCATTCAGAACAGATTTTCTGATTATTCCTTCGGTATCGAGGATCAGCGCAACGCGGCCGTCGCCTAAAATTGTGGCTCCGGAAAAACCTTCCGCGTTCTTGAAAACACCCGACAGTGATTTGATCACAGTCTGGTGCTCACCTATGACCCTGTCGACACAAAAACCAATCTGCCTGGTTTCGGAATTAACAACCACAATCTGGTCAATGTCGGGACGGTCAGCGGTTATATCGAATTCTTCCCGTAGATCCACATACGGAAGCAGCGATTCCCTGTAAGGAATCATCTTCTTGCTTGACTTTTTTCTGTCGGCAAGACTGCTTTCAACACAGGCCTCAACAACTGATAATGGAAAGATAAAACTTTCATCCGCAACATTTACAAGAAACCCGTCTATTATTGCGAGGGTCAAAGGCAGCGACAGCGAAATCTTCGTATACCTGTTCTCTTCGCTCTCGATCTTGATGCTGCCGTTCAGGCTGTCTATCTGCCTTTTTACGACATCCATGCCTACACCGCGGCCGGAAACACTTGTAACCTTCGAAGCTGTAGAAAACCCGGCATTAAAAATCAGCGCAAACAGTTCTTCATCAGATAACACTGCTTCTTCGCTGATAAGATTGTTCACAACGGCTTTATCACGAATCTTCTTCCGGTTAAGACCTGCTCCGTCGTCTTCGATAGTGATTCTAACCGAAGCGCCGGCATGTTCAGCCTTAAGCTTCAGGGTGCCGGTTTCAGATTTCCCGTTCTGCTTTCGCTCTTCGGGGCTTTCGATGCCGTGATCTATAGAATTCCTGATTATATGAACCAGCGGATCATTAAGCTTTTCAATAACGGTTTTATCGAGCTCGGTTTCTTCACCCTCCATGATCAGGTCGATGCTTTTACCCATGTCGTTAGAAAGGTCGCGGACAAGCCGCTTAAACCGGCTGAAGGTGGTACCTATGGGCAGCAGCCGCATGCTCATTGTGTTTTCACGCAGGCTCTCAGTAATTCTGCCGAGCTGTTCAACCATAGTCCGAAGTTCGCTTCCGGAATTACCGGTTTCGCGGTCAATCTGGGCATGAACAGTCACAAGTTCACCCACCAGGTTTACAAGATCATCCAGCTTTTCGGAGCTGACCCTGAGCGAAGCAGTTCCGGCTTTCTCGGTTCGCTTTTCGTTGACAGTCTTAATGAAATTCTGTTCGTTAAGAGCGTTATCAACAGCTTCTTCCGAAGCCGCTTTATTTTCAAGGATCAGCTGACCCAGCCTCTTCTGCTGACCGAGCAGTGATTTCAGCGAATCCTCGCTGATGTCGCCGCGGTTCAGAAGTATAGTGCCAAGTTTGGGGGGCTCACCGTCAATCGTACTGAATTCGTCCACTGGAAGCTCTTTAATATGCAGTTCCGAATCGTTTTCGACAAATATGAATACATCGCGTATGTCGTTCTCGGATTTGTTTGTCAAAAGCAGGATGTCCCAGCTTGTATAACATTTTTCAGGGTCAATTTTATCGAGCGGCGGAATATCATCAATATGCGGTAAAAAAAGACATTCACCAAGGTCGGCAAGTTCATCCAGAAGCAGCAGAGGATTTGTACCGGTCAGAAAGATATTCTCCGACGGTTTAAACCTTATCCGCCACACCTTGCTCTCACTGGTTTCACCCGCCGAAGCCTGCCTGGTTTCAGGTGCTGCGGTTTCGGCTGCAGTCCTTAGGCCGACCGCTTCCTGGAATGCTGCGACAATCTCGCCGGACTGCCGGTGAAGCGCTGCCTTTGCTTCCTCGAACTCATCAGCCTCTATCAGCGCAGTTATATGATCGCCGGATTTCAGCGTCCAGTCGACAAGGCCCCTGCTTACCTTTATCGTCCTGTTTCTTACGCCGTCGAGGATATTCTCGACGTGATGGGTAAACTCCGAGATTTCATTGAATCCGAACATTGCGGAGGAGCCTTTGATTGTGTGGATGATCCTGAAAACCGCTGATATTTTTTCAGCATCATCCGGAGATTCTTCCATTTCCAGAAGCCTGGACTCGAGAGAACTCAGCAGCTCCATCGACTCTTCTATAAAGGCCTGTTTAAATTGATCAGATTTCACTGCTGTTTCTCCTTATCCTGAACAGTTCATTCGAGTCCGGCGAATGAACAATGTTAAACCCACAGCCGAAAATCCTGTCATAAATATTCTTTTTTAACGTACCTGTATAAAAGACATTCTTTTTCTTCTTCTGAACTGTTTCCTGCGCGGAGATCAGAAGCTGGATTCCTGCAAGATCGAGCTTCTCGACCGAAGACAGATCGATTACCGGCTCATCGGCGCTTTTTATATACTCGGAAAGCTCTTTTGCCGTTGCAACAGCATTTTCAATCGTCAGACTGTTTGTTAGATCCTTTTTCATACTTTAATTATTATAGATTATATACTTAAAGTCAAAATTTAAAAAAAAAAGTGGAGCATCATTTGATGCTCCACGCAGCCCTATTGATTCATCAGCTTCGCAGATATACGTGCAAGCCCGACAAACTCTTTACGGTAGCCGTATCGGTCCCGGCCAAGCGAATTCTCAGCCTGTTCAATCACTTTTTGTATATCAGCCGCGGCCGCATAATCAGATTCCCGCAGCAGAAGCCCCCATTCGGCCACAGCCGAAGCAAACAGAAAATTATCCGAAGCAGCATCCAGCGGTACAAACCTGTTTGCAATCGC